>CBJNAS010000180.1:0-6564 GCA_966434565.1 uncultured Phenylobacterium sp. | reverse complement strand
GCGCCATGGAGAACTGGGGCGCGATCTTCTCCTTCGACCGCGACCTGCTGATCGATCCGTCCTCCACCCCGGCCGAACGGCAGAACGTCTACGCCACCGTCGCTCACGAGATGGCGCACCAGTGGTTCGGCGACCTCGTCACCATGGCCTGGTGGGACGACCTGTGGCTGAACGAAGGTTTCGCGACCTGGATGGAGGACAAGGCGACCGACCATTTCCATCCCGAGTGGAAGATCTCCCTGCAGGCGATGGCGAGCCGCGAGCGGGCCATGCGGATCGACGCGAGCGCGGGCTCGCATTCGGTGATCACGCCGATCCCGGACGTCTTCGCCGCCGCCGGCGCCTTCGACGCCATCACCTACCAGAAGGGTCAGGCGGTCATCCGCATGCTGGAGCGCTACGTCGGCGAGGACGCCTTCCGCGCCGGCATCCGCGCCTACATCGCCCGCTACGCCTATGGCGCCACCACCACCGACCAGCTCTGGGCGGAGCTCGAGCGCGTCTCGCCCCGGCCGGTGACCCAGATCGCCCACGACTTCACCCTGCAGCCCGGCGTGCCGATGATTCGCGCCGACCCCGGCGGCGACGGGATCGACCTCTCCCAGGCGCGTTTCGCCACGGAGGCCGCGCAGAACGGCGGGATCTGGCTGACGCCGGTGCGTGTCGCCACCGTCGATGGATCGGCCGAGTGGACCGGCCTGGTCAGCCGCCCGCATCCGCAAGCCGCGCCGGTGCCCGCGGCCCGGCCCGCGGTCATCAACGCCGGCCAGGCGGGATACTTCCGCAGCCTCTATGCGCCAAGCCTTTGGGCCAGGCTCGAGCCCCAGTTCGGCAAGCTCCCGCCCGCCGACCAGCTCGGCCTGCTCAACGACTCGCGCGCCCTCGGCGAGACCGGCTTCGCGCCGATCGGCGACTTCCTGGCTCTCGCCCGCGAGGCCTCCATGGCGCAGGAGCCCGTCGTGCTCTCGAGCCTGGCCGAAGAGCTCGCCGCCCTCGGGGCCGCCTTCCCGCGCGGGCGCGCGGGGGAGGCCTACCGCGCCTATGCCCGGGCCCGGCTCGCGCCGATCCTCGCGCGGATCGGCTGGGACCCGCGCCCCGGCGAGGACGACAACGACGTGAGCCTGCGCAGCGACCTGATCGAAAACCTCGGCGCGCTGGACGACGCCAGCGTCGTCGCCGAGGCGCGGCGGCGCTTCGAGAGCTCCAGCGCACGCAATGACGATCCGAGCGGCGCCGTGCGCAACGCCGTCCAGACCGTGGTCGCACGCCATGCCGATCCCGCGTCCTGGGAGGCGCTGCACGACTTCGCCCGGCGGGCGGGCTCGACCAACGAACGCAACCGGCTCTATGCCCTGCTGGGCTCGACCGAGGATCCGGCGCTCGCCGACCGGGCCCTGGCGCTGGCGCTCGGCGGCGAGCCGCCGGCCACCACCGGTCCCGCCATCATCGCCCGGGTCGGCGTCCTCTATCCGGACAAGGCCTTCGACTTCGCCCTCGCGCACCGCGCCCAGGTCGAGGCGCTGCTTGAACCCACCAGCCGCAGCATCTTCTTCGTCAACCTGGCGCGGGGCTCGCGCCAGACCGCCATGCTGCGCAAGCTCGCGGCCTTCGCCCGCACCATTCCCGCCTCCAGCCGCGGCGAGGCGGTCCGCGCCGACGCCGAGGTGCGCCGCCGGCGCCTCTTCACCGAACGCCGCCTGCCGGAGATCAACCGCTGGCTGGCGGACCATCCGGGGTAGAACCGTCCCCTCCCCTTAAAGGCTACTGTAGCCCGCTGTCGCGGGAGAGGTGACGCAGATCAGCTGACCAGCGCCAGCCACTCGTCCTCGGTGAGCACCTGGAGACCCAGTTCCTGGGCGGTCTTCAGCTTGGAGCCGGCGCCGGGGCCGGCGACCACGATGTCGGTCTTCCTGGACACCGAGCCGGAAACCTTGGCGCCCAGGCGCTCGGCCTGGGCCTTGGCCTCGTCGCGGGTCATGCGCTCCAGCGCGCCGGTGAAGACCACGGTCTTGCCGGCCACGGCGGTGTCGCTCTTGGGCTTCTCGGCGTCCTGGATGGTCAGCTGCTCGCGCAGGTCCTGCACCAGCCGGCGGTTGTGGTCCTCGGCGAAATAGGCCGCAGCGGCCTCGATCACGGCGGAGCCGATCTGGTCCATGCAGTCCAGCTCCTCGATCGCCTCGGGATCCCGGTCGGCGACCTTGTCCATGGCCGCGAGGAAGGCCTCGGCGGTCCCGTAGCCGCGGGCCATCACCACCGCCGTAGTCTCGCCGATATGGCGGATGCCCAGGCTGTAGATGAAGCGGTCGAGCGGGATGGTGCGGCGCGCCTCGATGCTGTCCAGCAGGTTGCGCACGCTGACCTCGCCATAGCCCTCGGTGGCGAGCAGCTCCCCGCGATGATCCTTGAGGCGGAAGATGTCGGCCGGCGCGACCAGCCAGCCGCGCTCGACGAAGGCGGTCAGCTGCTTCTCCCCCAGACCCTCGATGTCGAAGGCCCGGCGGGAGACGAAGTGGCGCAGGTGGGCGAGCTTCTGGAACGGGCAGGCGAATTCGCCCGAGCAGCGGCGCACCACCGTCTCGGCGCCGGCAGCGGTGGTCTCGCGCACGACCGGCGTCTTCAGCGCGCAGGGGCATTCGTGCGGGAACTCGTAAGGCGTCGCGCCCGCCGGCCGCTCGGCCGCCACCACGCCAAGGATCTGCGGGATCACGTCGCCAGCGCGCTGCAGGATGACCATGTCGCCCACGCGCACGTCGAGCCGGGCGATCTCGTCGGCGTTGTGCAGGGTCGCGTTGGTCACCACCACCCCGCCCACCGTCACCGGCGTCAGCCGGGCCACCGGCGTCAGCGCCCCGGTGCGGCCGACCTGGACGTCGATGGCTTCCAGGATGGTGCGCGCCTGCTGGGCCGGGAACTTGCGCGCGATGCCCCAGCGCGGGGCGCGCGAGACGAAGCCCAGCCGCTGCTGCCAGTCCAGCCGGTCGACCTTGTAGACCACCCCGTCGATGTCGAAGCCGAGGTGCGGCCGCTGCGCCTCCATCTGGCGGTAGGCGTCCAGCAGGCCTTCCAGCCCCTCGACCCGCCAGCTCTGGGGGGTGGTCTGGAATCCCCAGGCCTTCAGCGCCTGCAGCGCCTGCCACTGGGTCTCGGCGAAGGGCGCACTGATCAAGCCCCAGGCGTAGGCGAAGAAGCGCAGGGGCCGCTGGGCCGTGATCTTCGGGTCGATCTGGCGAAGCGAGCCCGCCGCCGCGTTGCGCGGATTGGCGTAGGTGCGCTGGCCCGCGGCCTCGGCCGCCGTGTTGAGCGCGGCGAACTCGGCGTGGCCGAGGTAGACCTCGCCGCGGATCTCGATGAGCTGCGGCCAGCCCTCGCCTTTCAACCGCTTGGGGATTTCCGAAAGGGTCCGCAGGTTCTCGGTCACGTCCTCGCCGACGCGGCCGTCGCCGCGGGTGGCGCCGCGCACCAGCACCCCGTTCTCATAGCGCAGCGAGGCCGAAAGCCCGTCGATCTTTGGTTCGGCGGTGTAGGCCACCACCTCTTCGAGCTTCAGGAACCGGCGCACGCGGGCGTCGAACTCGGCCGCGTCCGCGTCGGAAAAGGCGTTGTCGAGGCTGAGCATCGGCACGCCGTGCTCGACCGGGGCGAACTGCTCGGAGCGCGCCGCGCCGACCCGCAGCGTGGGCGAATTCTCGCGGATCAGGTGCGGAAAGCGCGCCTCGACCGCGGCGTTGCGCTGCTTCAACGCGTCGTACTCCGCGTCCGAGATCGACGGCGCGTCCTCGCGAAAATAGCGGATGTCGTGCTGGGCGATCTCATCGGCGAGCCGCGTCAGCTCGTCCACCGCCTCGGCTTCGGTCAACTGGTCGACGGGCTTGGGCGATCGGGAATCCATGGCTCGACCTTAACCGATCCCGCGGCCTGCGATCACGCCCCGATCAGCGCCCGGGCTGCGGCGCGGGCGGCGTCGGTGATCTGGGCGCCCGCCAGCATCCGGGCGATCTCCTCCTCGCGGTCGGGCTCGCAGAGCATCTCTACCGCGGTACGCAGGCGATCGGCCTCGCCGGCCTTGGCGATGCGCCAGTGGGCGTCCGCGCGGGCGGCGACCTGGGGCGAGTGGGTGACCACCAGCACCTGGCCCTGGGCGGCCAGGCGCCGCAGCCTGAGGCCGACAGCATCGGCCACCGCCCCGCCGACGCCCTGGTCGACCTCGTCGAAGATCATCAACGGCTGGTGCGCCCCGCCCCGCCCGGCCAGCGCCGCCTTCAGCGCCAGGGCGAAGCGGGCGAGCTCGCCGCCGGAGGCGATGGCGCCCAAGTCGCCGAACGGCGCGCCGGGGTTGGTGGAGACCTCGAAGGCCACGCGGTCGAGGCCGGCTGCGCCTGCGCGTTCCTCGCCCAGCGGCTCGACGGCGGCCCGGAAGCGCGCCTTGTCGAGCTTCAGCGGGGCCAGCTCGGCCATGACGGCCGTCGCCAGCCGCGCGCCGGACTGGGGGCGGGCGGCCGAGAGCGCCCGCGCCTCGGCCATGTAGGCCTCGCGCGCCGCCGAGAGCGTCGCCCGCGCCGCCTGCAGCTCCTCCCCGGAGGTCTCCGCGGCGCGCAGGCGCTCGGCGAAGCGGAGGCGGAGCAGCGGCAGCTCCTCGACGCTGCAGCCCAGCTTGCGGGCCAGTCCGCGCAGGTCGAACAGGCGCTCCTCGGCCTTCTCCAGCCGGTCGGGCTCGAAGTCGAAGGCCTCGGCAGCCTCATCGACCGCAGCCTCCGCCTCCTGCGCCTCGATCAGCGCCCGGTCCACCGCCGCCGCGGCCTCGGCCAGGCGTTTCACTGCCGGCGCATCCGCCGCCGCGCCCGCCGCCGTCGCCCGCTCGCGGGCGCGCTCCAGGGTGCGCGCCGCCTGGGCCAGCCGGGTCGCCAGCCCATCGAACGCCCCGTGGGCCGAGGCGATGTCCGCCAGCGCCTTCTCGGCGGCGCCCAGCACCGCGCGCTCCTCGGCGAGCCGGACCTCCTCGCCTTCGCGCGGATCCAGGCGATCGAGCTCGGCAAGCCGCAGGGCCAGTTCCTCGGTCTCGGCGGCGGAGCGGGCGACCGACTGTTGCAGCGCCTCGACCCGGGCGCGGGCCTCGCGCCAGTCGGCATGGCGCGCCGCGACGCGGGCCGCCTGGGGCTGCAGGCCGCCGAAGGCGTCGAGCATCGCCCGGTGGGTGCGCTGGTCGAGCAGGCCCACGGTCTCGTGCTGGCCGTGCACCTCGAGCAGCAGCTCGCCAATTTCCCGCAGCACGCCAACGCCGGTCGCCTGGTCGTTGACGAAGGCGCGGCTGCGGCCGTCGGCGGAGAGCGTGCGCCGGAGCACCAGGTCCTCGTCGCGGGCGTAGGAGAGCCCCTTCTCCTCCAGCAGCTCCCAGACCGGATGGTCGGCGGCCGGAGCGAACACCGCCGAGGCCGCCGCCTGGGCCGCGCCGCGGCGCACCAGGCCCGCATCCGCCCGCGCCCCCGTCGCCAGCCCCAGGGCGTCCAGGATGATCGACTTGCCCGCCCCTGTCTCGCCGGTGAGCGCAGTCAGCCCCGGCCCGATGGACAGGTCCAGGGCCTCGATCAGCACGACGTCGCGGATCCAGAGTCCGATGAGCATCGAGGGAGGATCGTCTGGAATCAGGGCGCTTTGGAAGAGCGCGATTGCGGCGGGATGATCTTGTTCTGTTCCAGTTCGGCCAGGAAGGTCAAGCCTGCAATACGCCCTTATCGTCTCCCGCCTGCCGGTGGGATCCTCCCCCCGCTTCGCGGCGGAGGGTCTGGGCTCCAGATGCTCCCCTTCGAAGCGGGGGAGCTGTCAGCGAAGCTGACTTTAGGGGGCGTTCAAGCCCCCCACCTCAGCTCGCCGGCGGCCCGCTCTGGGCGGTGGTCGAGGGGGTCACCGGCGGCGGCGCGATGGTGGTCGACTTCCTGTGCACGAAGGGGATGTGCAGGATGCCGCGCCGACCGCCAACCTTCGGCTCGATCGCCGGGCGATAGCCCTTCGAGGTCAAGAGCTTGTAGGCCTCGGCGTACCAGGGATCGCCGGGGAAGTTGTAGCCCAGCACCGCGCCGTTGCGCTTCGCCTCCTCGACCAGGCCGAGGGTCAGATAGGCCTCGACCATGCGGTAGAGCGCCTCAGGGGTGTGGCTGGTGGTCTGGTACTTGTCGACGACGTCGCGGAACCGGCCGATCGCGGCGAGCGTGTCGCCGGAGCGCAGGTAGTAGCGCCCGATGGTCATCTCCTTGCCGGCCAGCTGGTCGTTGACCATGTCGATCTTCAGGCGGGCGTCCTGGGCGAACTCGGTATTCGGATAGCGCTGGGCGACGTCGCGCAGCGCATCGAGCGCCTGGCCGGTGGCGGCCTGGTCGCGGCCGACGTCGGCGATCTGCTCGAAGTAGCAGATGGCCTTCAGGTAGTGGGCGTAGGCGGCCGACGGGTTACCCGGATAAAGCTGGATGAAGCGGTTCGCGTCCGCCACCGCCTCGTCGTAGTTGTTGGCCTCGTAATGGGCGAAGGCCTGCATCAGGATCGAGCGGCGCGCCCATTCCGAATAGGGATGCT
>CBJNAS010000179.1:0-6580 GCA_966434565.1 uncultured Phenylobacterium sp. | reverse complement strand
ATCGAGTTGCTCGCCTTTGATGCCGGCGTTTGTCAGTTCGGCGCGGAGCTCTTCATCCTGGCCGTGGTCGCCGAGACGCCGGGCATGCGTGTGGCCGAAGGGGCCCACGCCGGCGCCATGGCCTATCAGGACGAGGCCTACCGCAACCTGCTGGAGGAGGCCGTGCGCTGGCTGGGCCGCTTCGGCCTGCAGGTGAAGGGCAAGCTGGTGCGCGGCGAGCCGGCGATCGAGATCGGCGCCTATGGACGACAGATCAAGGCCGACCTGGTGGTCGTCGGCCACCGCAAGCAGAACCTGCTGCAGCGCTGGTGGTCGGGGCCGAACGGCGCCTATCTGTCGGACTACGTCGACTGCAGCCTGCTGATCGCGCGCGCCGATATCAGCCTCGAGGCCTTCCACAAGGCCATGGGCGAGGACGTCGAGGCGCAGGCTTAGGCTCCGGCCAGTGATCAGCGCTCCGGTCGCCGCCCCTGCAGGAGCGAAGCGACCGCGACCGCCAGGCCGACCAGGCCAATGATCAGCGTCGAGGCGGCGTTGATCTCCGGGTTCACGCCCAGACGCACCTGGCTGTAGAGCCGCATGGGCAGGGTCGTCGCGCCGGGACCTGCGGCGAAGCTGGCGATCACCAGGTCGTCCAGCGAGAGCGCGAAGGCGAGCATCCACGCCGCCGCCACCGCCGGCGCGATCAGCGGCAGGGTGACCGCGAGGAAGGCCGACAGCGGCGGGCGGCCGAGGTCGCGCGCAGCTTCCTCCAGCGTCTGGTCGAAGCCCTGGAGCCTCGCCTGCACCACGACGGTCGCATAGCACAGGGTCACGGTGGTGTGGGCCAAGACCACCGTCCAGAAGCCGCGCGGCAGCCCCAGGCTCACGAACAGCAGCAGCAGCGAGAGGCCCAGGATCACCTCGGGCATGACGAGCGGCGCATAGCTCATGGCGGCGAAGGCGATCCGGCCGCGGAAGCGTCCGCCGCGGGTGAGGGCCACGGCCGCCAGCACGCCGAAAAGCGTGGCCAGGCTCGCCGAGACGAGGCCGACGCGAAGGCTGACCGACAGCGCGTCCAGCAGTTGCGCGTCCGCCGCGAGCGCCCGATACCAGCGCAGCGATGCCCCGCTCCAGACGGTGACCAGCCGCCCGGCGTTGAAGGAATAGACCACCAGCAGCACGATCGGCGCATAGAGAAAGGCCAGTCCCAGGCCCACCGCCGCGCGACCGAACAGGGACGGCCCGCGGGTCATGGGACGGCCCGCTCCTTCGGCTGGGCGAACAGGATCGGGACCAGCAGCACGCCCAGCAGGGCCAGCGCCGCGGCCGAGGCGGCCGGCCAGTCACGGTCGGCGAAAAATTCCGTCCAGACCACGCGGCCGAGCATCAGGGTGTGCGACCCGCCCAGCAGGTCGGGGATGACGAACTCGCCGGTCATCGGGATGAAGCAGAGCAGGGCGCCGCCGGCGACGCCCGGCAGCGAGAGCGGGAAGGTCACCCGCCAGAAAGCGGCAAGCGGGCTCGCGCCCAGGTCGCGGGCGGCCTCGACGAGGCTCTCGTCCTGCCGTTCCAGCACGGCGCAGAGCGGCAAGACCATGAACGGCAGATAGGCGTAGACCAGGCCGATGAGCACCGCCGCGTCGGTGTCGAGGAGGTCGATCGCCGGCAGGCCGAGCGCCGTCAGCGCCGCGTTGAGGAGGCCGGCGGGTTTCAAGATCGCGATCCAGGCGTAGACGCGGATCAGGAAGCTCGTCCAGAACGGCAGGGCGACGGCCAGCGCCAGCATCTTCCGCGCGCGCGGCGCAAACCGGCTCATGCCGTAGGCCATGGGATAGCCGGCCGCCAGCAGGATCGCCGTGGCGGTCGCCGCGAGCCTGAGGCTGGAGACGAGCGCCTTCAGGTAGAGCGGATCGCGCGCCAGGCGCAGATAGGTCGAGCCGTCCAGCGCCCGCAGGAAGGCCGCCACGCCGCGCCAGCCGTGCGCGAAGTCGAGCCGCGGCGCATAGGGCGGCACCGCCAGGGCGGCATGGGACAGCGACAGCTTGGCCACCAGCAGGAAGGGGAGGGCGAAGAACAGCAGCAGCCAAAGGCCGGGGGCGAGGGCGGCGATCCGAACGCCCCCTCCGTCTCGCGCCTGCGGCGCGATCCACCGCCTCCGCTTCGCGGTGGAGGATCTGGCGGCAAGATGCTCCCCCGCGTGCGGGGGAGCTGTCGGCGAAGCTGACTGAGGGGGCGTTTGGCGAGGTCTCATGCCGCGAGCACCACGCCGGCCTCGGGGCCGAAGCTCAGCCAGACCGCCGCGCCCGGCGCCGGCGCCGCTGCGGCGTCGGCGTTGGCGCGCACGGCGCGGGCGATCCGTCCCGAGGCCAGCTCGACCAGGAAGGCCGTGCGATCGCCGAGGTAGGAGACTTCCTTGAGGCGGCCGGCCAGCCGGTTCGGCCCCGGTGGCGGCTCGAGCGCCTGCAGCGCCAGCCGCTCCGGCCGCACCGCCAGCCAGACAGCCGCGCCGGCGGGCGGCGGGGCCGCGCCGTGGACGAGGAAGGCGCCGTCCGGACCGGCGAGCCTCACGGCCGAGCCCTCCACGCCCTCGGCCCCGCCCTCGATCCGGGCCTCGAACAGGTTCACCGCGCCCAGGAAGTCGGCGACGAAGCGGCTCCGCGGCCGCTCGTAGACCTCGGCCGGGGTCCCGACCTGGACGATGCCGCCATCGGCCATCACCGCCAGCCGGTCGGCGACCACCATGGCCTCGTCGCGGTCGTGGGTGACGATCACGAAGGTAAGGCCGAGCCGCTGCTGCAGGGCCTTCAGCTCGCCCTGGGTGGCTTCGCGCAGCTTGCGGTCGAGGGCTGCGAGCGGCTCGTCGAGCAGCAGGATGCGCGGCCGGGGCGCGAGCGCGCGGGCCAGCGCGACCCGCTGCTTCTGGCCGCCGGAGAGCTGGTCCGGACGGCGCCGCCCCAATCCCTGCAGCCGCACCAGATCCAGCATCTCCTCGACCCGCGCGGCGACCTCGGCGCGCCCCAGCCGCTGCGACTTCAGCCCGAAGGCGATGTTCTGGGCGACGCTCAGGTGCGGAAAGAGCGCGTAGGACTGGAACATCATGTGCGCCGGGCGCCGGTGCGCCGGCTCGCCGGCGACATCGCGGCCGTCGAGCAGGATGCGGCCCGCGTCCGGCGTCTCCAGCCCGGCGAGCAGCCGCATCAGCGTGGTCTTGCCGCAGCCGGAGGGGCCCAGCAGGGCGAAGAACTCGCCCTCGGCGATGTCGAGGCTCACCGCCTTCACCGCCGTATGGTTCTCGAAGCGCTTGTCCACGGCCTCGAAGCGGACAAGGGCGGGCGGCTCGGGCGGCGCGCTCATTGGCCGGTCAGCACCCGGGTCCACTGGCGGTTCACTTCGCGCAGCAGGTCCTGGTCCTTGGCGGTGAGGACGTAGAAGCGGCTGGCGACCTCAGGCGGCGGATAGATCCCCGGATCCTCGCGGATCTCGCGCGCGACCAGCGGCGTGGCCGCCGCATTGGCGTTGGCGTAGTGGGTGTAGTTCGACGCCTGGGCGATGACCTGGGGCCTCAGCATGTAATCGAGGAAGCGGTAGGCGGCCTCGCGGTCGGGGGCGTCCGCCGGCATGGCGAAGACGTCGTACCAGACCTGGGTCCCTTCCTTCGGCACGGCATAGGCGATCCGCACGCCGTTCTTCGCCTCCGCCGCCCGCGCCCTGGCCTGCATGACGTCGCCCGAGTAGCCGATGGCGATGCAGATGTCGCCGCCCGCCAGGGCGTCGATGTAGGCGGAGGAGTGGAACTTGCGCACATAGGGCCTGGCCTTCAGCAGCAGATCCGCGGCGCGCGCGTAGTCGGCGCTGGCGCGGCTGTTCGGATCGAGGCCCAGGTCGCTGAGGGCGATGGCGAACATGTCCTCGGAGGCGTCCAGGAAATAGACGCCGCAGTCCTGCAGCTTGGCCAGGCTGGCCGGAGACAGCACGTCGGCCCAGCTGTCGATCCGGTGGCCGGGCAGGCGCCTGGCGATGGCGTCGACGTTGTAGCCGATCCCCACGGTCCCGCGCATGTAGGGCGCGGAGTAGCGCGCGCCGGGGTCGAAGGGCGCCATGTGGGCCAGCACGTCGGGGGCGAGGTTCTTCAGGCCGGGCAGCTTCGCCTTGTCGAGCGGCTGGATGGCGCCGGCGGCGATGTAGCGGGGCAGGTTGTGGTTCGACGGGACCACCAGGTCGTAGCCCGTCTGCCCCTGCAGCACCTTGGTCTCCTCGACCTCGTTCGAATCGAAGGTGTCGTAGACGACCTTGATCCCGGTCTCGCGGGTGAAGGCGGCGATGAGCGCCGGATCGATGTAGTCCGACCAGTTATAGATGTGCAGCTCACCCCCGGAGGCGCGCTTGGACGGCCCGCATCCCAATAGGCTCAAGCATGTGGCGAGGGCGACTGCGACCGTCGCGAGCACCCGCATGCCGACTCCCATCCGATAACCCCCAACTGGCGCAACCATACAGGGCGGGTTAGAGCCGCGCGAAGCCGAATTCCAGCTTAGCTCCTTCCCCTCGATCTCGGAGTCCGCAGTCCCATGCCCTTGACGTGGAGCCAGCTCGCGCCAGTCCTGATGCTGGTCGCCTCCAACGTCTTCATGACCTTCGCCTGGTACGGCCAGCTGAAGGTCGAGCACCGGCCGCTGTGGCTGATCGTGCTGATCGGCTGGGGCATCGCCTTTTTCGAATACTGCCTGGCCGTCCCCGCCAACCGCATCGGCCGCGCCGCCTACGATCCGGCCGAGCTGAAGGCGATGCAGGAGGTGATCACGTTGGCGGTGTTCGCCGTCTTCTCGGCGACCTGGCTGAAGGAGCCGCTGTCGGCCAACCAGCTGGTCGGCTTCGCCCTGATCGGCCTGGGCGCCTTCGTGGTGTTCAAGGGGCCGTTTTAGGCGAATTCCAGCACCGCGGCCTTCACCTGCGCGGCGGTGCGCGTCCAGTTCAGGCGCGAAAGCGTCTCGGCCCCGCGGGCGCCGCGGCGGCGGGCCTCATCCCGGTCGCCATAGGCGCGCTCCAGCAGCTCCACGGCTTCGTCCACGTCGCTCTCGCCCCAGCCCGGCGTGTCGCCATAGGCCGCGGCTTGCGGCGCGTCCTTCAGCTCGCCCTGGCGCTCGAGCAGGAAGCAGTTCTCGTCCTCGACGAGGTCGAGGTGGCCGGTGTTGGCCGAGAGGATGGCAGGCACGCCGCAGGCCATGCATTCCATGGCGACCAGGTTGGTGCCGCCTTCGCAGCGGTTGGGGAACAGGGCCACGTCCATCTGCCGCAACAGCTGGGGCATCAGCGGATTGGGCGTCGCGCCGGCGTCGATGAACTGGCGGGGCGGCACGCCGTTGAGCGCCGCCCAGCGGCCGGCGTCCAGCGTCCCGTCCTCCTTGAAGGCGACGGGCGCGGCCAGGCCGGTCCGGTCGACGCTGCGGGCGAGCTGCGGCCAGGGGCAGTGCCAGGCGGCCACCAGCACCGCGTCGGGGTGGCGCTCGGCGAAGCGGCGGAAGGCGGCCAGCGTGATGTCCTGGCCCTTGCGCAGCTCCAGCTTGCCGCCGCTGAACACCAGGAACCGCTCCCCTGCGTAGGACACGCGCGGCGCGGGATGGAACAGGCTGGGGTCGACGCCCTGCAGGATGGTGCGCACCCGGGTCAGCCCATAGGCGCGCAGCACCTGCTCGTTCCAGCTGGAGCCGGTGATGATCAGCGGCAGCTTGCCCGCCGCCGCGATCGCCTCCGGCGCGTGCCGGGCGGTCTCGAAGAAGGTGACGCCGACGGTCGGCGTCCCGGTCAGCGCGATCTCGCCGGGCGTGCTCAGGACCCCGAAGTCGGGCGAGAGCGCGCCCAGCATCGGCGTGTCGGCTTGGACCGCGCCCTTATTGAGCGGCGCCAGCTGGGCGATGAACTTCGCCGATTCCTGCAGGAAAGGGCCCAGCGCGCGCATCCGCACGGGGTCGAGCGCCAGCCGGTCGGCGGCCATCGGATGGGTCCCGACCAGCTGCACCTCGGGATCGTGCGCCCAGGCGAGCGCCAGGTTCAGCCCGTAGACGCCCCAGCCGAAGAAGCTCGACACGCCCCAGTTGATCAGCACCTTCCGCCGCAAGGCCAAAGCTCTCCGCCGTGCGTCACCGACCGAACGCCGGGCGCGGCGTCATCTATCCGCAGCGGGGGAGGGCGGTCCACCCAATGACTCGCGCCGCCGCGCTTCGGCTTTGGCGCACGGACCAGGGCGGCTATAAGCGCCGTTCCATTCCCGACCCGCCTCCGATCCGAAGTCCGCAAATGTCCCGTATCCTGATCACCTCGGCCCTGCCTTACATCAACGGGATCAAGCACCTGGGGACGCTGGCGGGCTCCATGCTGCCGGCGGACGTCTATGCGCGCTTCCAGCGGGCCCGCGGGCGCGAGACGCTCTACATCTGCGCCACCGACGAGCACGGCACGCCGACCGAGCTCGCCGCCGCCGAGGCGGGGCAGGATCCGGCGACGTTCTGCGCCGCCCAGCACGCCGTGCAGCATGACCTCGGCCGCCGCTTCGGCCTCTCCTGGGACCACTTCGGCCGCTCGTCCTCGCCGCACAACCACC
>CBJNAS010000178.1:0-6598 GCA_966434565.1 uncultured Phenylobacterium sp. | reverse complement strand
ATCGCCGAGATGGCCGGCCTGCCGCCCGAGGTCCGCGTCTCCACCGACGCCCTCGACGCGGTCGGCAACACCACCAAGGCCGTGACCAAGGGCTATGCGATCGGCTCGGCGGGCCTGGGCGCGCTGGTGCTGTTCGCCGCCTACACCTCGGACCTGAAGTTCTTCTCCGCCAACGCGACCCCGGGCTCCTTCTTCGACGGCCTGGGGACCATCGCCTTCGACCTCTCCAACCCCTACGTCGTGGTCGGCCTGCTGTTCGGCGGCCTGTTGCCCTTCCTGTTCGGCGGGCTGTCGATGACGGCGGTGGGCCGGGCCGCGGAGGCCGTGGTCGCCGAGGTCCGCCGGCAGTTCAAGGAGAACCCGGGCATCATGACCGGCGAGGTGAAGCCGGAATACGGCCGGGCGGTGGACATCCTGACCCGGGCGGCGATCAAGGAGATGATCGTGCCCTCCCTGCTCCCGGTCGCCTCGCCGATCGTGCTGTTCTTCGTGATCCGCGCCATCGCCGGCAAGGCCAACGCCTTCGCCAGCCTGGGCGCCATGCTGATGGGCGTGATCGTCACCGGCCTGTTCGTCGCCATCTCCATGACCTCCGGCGGCGGGGCCTGGGACAACGCCAAGAAGCTGATCGAAGAGGGCCACTACGGCGGCAAGGGCTCCGACGCCCACAAGGCCGCCGTCACCGGCGACACCGTCGGCGACCCCTACAAGGACACGGCCGGGCCCGCCGTGAACCCGATGATCAAGATCACCAACATCGTGGCCCTGCTGCTGCTGGCGGTCCTGGCGCACGGCATGGTCGGCTGAGCGTCCAGAGCTTGGCTGAAAAAGTGACGCCCCGGAGAGCGATCTCCGGGGCGGCTTTTTTGAACCACGGAATGTACGGAAGGCGCGGAAATCATCAACCGGCCAGGGGCCTGTCGCGCTTAGAAGTCAGCTCGCGATGAACACGTCCGCTCGACGGGTGGCTCCGTGTGCTCCGTGTATTCCGTGGTTCGAACTACCGCCGGTCGCCCGGGCGGCTGCCGGGGACGCCGGAATCTTCCTGGTCGTTGGGCAGCATGCTGCCGCGGCCGATGGTGCCGAGGACCTGCTCGAGGATGGTCATCTCGCGGCCGCGGGTGGGCGTCTCATGGCTGTTGTAGGCGATCACCCGCCCGTCCTTGAGGGTGTAGTTGTTGACCGCCGTCACCTGCTCGCTGTCCTTGTCGAAGGTGATGGCGGTGACGTGGCGGGCCACCACCTTCGGCCGTTCGAAGGCCACGCGCTCCTTCACCTGGTTCATGTAGAACCAGACGTTGGGGTCGAAGGTCGAGGTGGCCGAGGGGCTGCCGAGCTTGCCGCGCACCGTGGACTTGGTGTCGATCCCGACCTTCACGTCCTTGGCCGGATCGGCGTCGACCGTCTGGTAGCCGGAGTAGCTGGTGATCGGGGCGCAGGCGCCGGCGGCGAGGACGGCCGTGGCGCTGGCGGCGAGAAGGACGCGGCGAAACATTTGCGGAATAGGCCCATTCCTGGTCTGGAGGCTTTGACCTATCGCTCGCGGCCCCTTAGTTCAATGCCGCCTTTCGTCCGCCGACAGGGCGAAATCGAGACCGAGATGCTGAAACGCCTCTTCCGACCCCATCCGATCCGCGACGTCGGGCGCGCGCTCTACGCCGCCGTGGTCGAGCAGTCCCGCAGCCCGGCGCTCTATCAGGCCCTCGGCGCGCCCGACACGGTGGAGGGCCGCTTCGAGGTCTACACCCTGCACGTCGTGCTGCTGCTGGACCGCCTCCATCGGACGGGCGACCAGGCCAAGGCGGTCTCCCAGGCGCTGTTCGACACCTATGTGCAGTCGCTGGATGACGCCCTGCGCGAAATGGGCGTCGGCGACCTGTCCGTCGGCAAGAAGATGCGCAAGCTGGGCGAGGCCTTCTACGGCCGGGTGAAATCCTACCAGGCGGCCTTCGCGGCCCTGCCGGAGACCCAGGCTCTGCGCGACCTCTTGACGCGGACGGTCTACGCCGAGGCGGACACGAGCCCCGCCGAAGCGCTCGCCGCCTACGTGATCGCCCAGCGCGCCCATCTAGCCGCCCAGCCGCTGGAGGGGCTCGTGGCGGGCCGGGTCGACTGGAGGGCGTCGTGAGCGCGGCCTGGGGCCGCGCGGTCCGCCTGCACGAGCTCGCCCGCGGTGCGCTGGAGGTCCGGCTGGAGCCGGACGCCGCCGAGCGCGCCCGCATCGCGCACGACCTCGGCCTGGAGAGCCTGCCGGCGCTGGAGGCGGACTTGAGCGTGCGCGCCTGGCTCGACGGGGCGGAGATCACCGGCCGTTTCCGCGCCCGGGTGGAGCAGCTCTGCTCGCTGACGCTGGAGTCTTTCCAGCAGGAGCTGGCAGGCGAGGTCGCGGTGCGCGCCGTGCCCGCGGGCAGTCCCAACGCCCCCGCCGAAAGCGGTCATGAGCTCGAGCTCGACCTGGAGGCGCCGGATCCGCCGGACGTGCTGGAGGCGGACGCGATCGACCTGGCCGCCTATGTCGTCGAGCACCTGGCGCTGGAGGTCGATCCATTTCCGCGCAAACCGGGCGCGGCGTTCGACTATTCCCCGCCTGCGGCCGAAGAATCGCCCTTCGCCGTGCTGAAGTCCCTCAAACCGGACAAGCCGTAAGGCCGGCCGCTTGCATCGTGGAGGCCCCGGCGTATGGTCGCGCCGATTCCGACCGCTGCGGCGCCCGTCGCCGAGTCACTCTAAAAGCAGGGGGATCCTGGGCCTGGGGCCCAAAGTCCCGGCCCTCGAAGGACCAATAGGCCGCCTTGACCCAACCTCTGGTGATCTCGATCGACGCCATGGGCGGAGACCACGGGCCGCCCGTGGTGATTCCCGCCGTGGCCCAGGCGCTGCCCGGCCTGCCGGCGGATGTGCGATTCCTGCTGCACGGCGACGAGAAGGCGCTGAGGCCGGAGATCGCCCACTGCCGCGGCCTCGCCGCGCGCGTCGAGGTGCGCCACGCCGAGCGGGTCATCGCCATGGACGAGAAGCCCGCCCAGGCCCTGCGCCGCGGCAAGGGCACCTCCATGTGGAACGCGGTGGAGACGGTGCGCAGCGGCCAGGCGGTCGCGGCCCTGTCGGCCGGCAATACCGGCGCCCTGATGGCCATTTCCAAGCTGATCCTGCGGATGAGCGCCGACCTCGATCGCCCGGCGCTGGTGGCCAGCCTGCCCAACCCGCGCGGCTTCACGACCTTTCTCGACGTCGGCGCCAACGTCGACTGCGACGCCGAGCGGCTGATCGAGTTCGCCATCATGGGCGAGGCCTTCCATCGCGCCGCCCATGGGACGCCGCGGCCCAGCGTCGGCCTGCTCAACGTCGGCTCCGAGGAGATGAAGGGCCACGAGGAGGTGCGCGAGGCCCATCGCATCCTGCGCGAGGGAGCGATCGAGCTGAACTACAAGGGCTTTGTCGAGGGCGACGACCTGACGGCCGGCACGGTCGACGTGGTGGTCACCGACGGCTTCACCGGCAATGTCGCGCTCAAGGCGATGGAAGGCGCGGCGCGCTTCATCACCAGCGAGTTGAAGACGGCGCTGACCGCGAACCTCACGGGCTCGCTCGGCGCGGCGATCGCGCGGCCCGCGCTGCGCCGGTTCCGCGACCGGCTGAGCCCGCCGCCGGCCGCGCCGCTGCTGGGCTTGAACGGCATGGTGCTGAAATGCCATGGCGGCGCCGGCGAGGCCGACTACGCCCACGCGGTGCGGGTCGCCGTCGACCTCGCCCGCAGCGACGTCGCCGGCGAGATCGAGCGGAACATGCGGCGGTTGCCCTCGGCCATGGCCGAGCAGGGCGCCCTGGGCGCGAATCAGACGCGCTCTAGCCCGCCGAAGGAGGGGTGTAAGTGAAGGTGCAGCGTAGTGTCGTCACCGGCGTGGGCGGCTACCTGCCCGAGACGGTCGTCACCAACGACGAACTGGCCAAGGTCGTCGAGACCTCCGACGACTGGATCACCGAGCGCACCGGCATCCGTCAGCGGCGACGGGCCGCGCCCGACCAGCCGGTTTCCGACCTGGCCGCCGCGGCGGCGCGCAAGGCGCTGGAAGCCGCCGGCCGAAGCCCTGAGGACGTCGACCTGATCGTGGTGGCGACCACCACGCCCGACCTGACCTTCCCGGCCACGGCGACCATCGTGCAGCGCAAGCTTGGCTGTCCGGTGGGGCCGGCCTTCGACGTCCAGGCGGTGTGCTCGGGCTTCGTCTATGCGCTGTCGGTCGCCGATGGCTTCGTCGCCCGCGGGCGGGCCCGCTGCGCCCTCGTCATCGGCGCCGAGGAGATGACCAGGCTGATGGACTGGAGCGACCGGGGCACCTGCGTGCTGTTCGGCGACGGCGCGGGCGCGGTGGTGCTGGAGACCAAGGACGGGGAGGGGACCAAGGGCGACCGCGGCCTGCTGGGCTTCGCCCTGATGGCCGATGGGACCAAGCAGGACCTGCTCTATGTCGACGGCGGGGTCTCCACCAGCGGCCAGATCGGCAAGCTGCGGATGCAGGGCAACCAGGTGTTCCGCCACGCCGTCGTCAACATTTCCGCGGCGATCATGGCGGCTGCCGCCGACGCCGGCGTCGAGGTCGCCGACGTCGACTGGTTCATCCCGCACCAGGCCAATTTGCGCATCCTGGAGGGCGTCGCCCGCCGGTTGGGCATCGACGAGGGCAAGGTCATCACCACCGTCGCCGAACACGCCAACACCTCGGCCGCCTCGATTCCGCTCGCGCTGGATGTCGCCGTCCGGGATGGGCGGGTGAAAAAGGGCGACCTGCTGCTTCTGGAAGCGATGGGCGGCGGCCTGACCTGGGGCGCCTGCGTCCTGCGCTTCTAGTCTCCCGTGTCTGATGTTCGCGATTGGCCGGGCAAGCTCGGACGGACGTCAGACACGATCAGGCCACAAGCAAAATCCAGGTTGTAGTGAGGTTTGCGACTTGGCGTTCGCTTCTGAGCTTGCCCGCGCCCGTGAGCGAACGTCAAATTCGCCTGACTGGCGGGCGCCTTCACGGCGTCTGCGAAACTTGGCCTTGAAGTCTTTGACCTGTTGGGACAATCAAGGGACATGAACAGCGTCGCCGCAGAAAACGGACAGAGGATGAAGGGCGCCACCGTCACCCGGGCCGATCTTTGCGAGGCGGTCCACGAGGAGGTGGGCCTCACGCGCCAAGATTGTGGCGAGCTCGTGGAGCGCGTCCTGGAGCTGATGGCCCAGGCGCTCGAGCAGGGCGAGCAGGTGAAGCTCTCAGGCTTCGGCGTCTTCCAGGTCCGATCCAAGAACGCCCGCATGGGGCGCAATCCCAAGACCGGAGAGCCCGCCGCCATCGAGCCCCGGCGCGTGATCGGCTTCCGCGCCTCCCAGGTCATGAAGGCGCGGGTCGACCGCGCGCTGTCGCGGTGAGGATCCGCTAGGCCGTGTGACCAAGGGTCCGGAAGCCTTTCGAACCATTTCGGAGGCGGCCGAGGAGCTTGACGTGCCGCAGCACGTCCTGCGGTTCTGGGAAACCAAGTTCGCCTTCATCCGCCCGATGAAGCGGGCCGGCGGGCGTCGCTTCTACCGGCCGCAGGACATCGCCGTGCTGAAAGGCGTGCGCCGCCTGCTGCACGAGGAAGGCTACACCATCAAGGGCGTCCAGCGGCTGCACCGCGAGCAGGGGATCGCCCGGCTGGTGGCCGCCGGCCAGGGCGAGGCGCCCCCGCCGGAGGCGAGCTTCACCGACCTGCTCGGCGGCGACCTGGACGAGGCCGCCCGCGACCGCCTGGAAGCCGCGCTGGCCGACCTCGAGGGCGCCAAGGCCAGGCTCGACGCGCTCCTGAAGCGGTGAAGGTCCTCGTCGTCTTCTGCCATCCGGTGCGTGACAGCTTCGCCGGCGCCATCCTCGACCGCTGCCTGGCCGAGCTCGCAAGGGCCGGGCACGAGGTCGCGGTGAAGGACCTCTACCGCGAGGGCTTCGATCCCGTGCTCTCGCCGGCCGAGTGGCGGACGTACGAGGACGTCACGGGCGACCGCCACGCCGTGGCCCGGGAGATCGCCGCGCTGAGGGGCGCTCAGGGCCTGCTGCTGATCTATCCCACCTGGTGGTACGGCCTGCCGGCCATGCTGAAGGGCTGGTTCGACCGTGTCTGGCTGCCGGGCGTAGCCTTCGACCTCGACGCCCGCCGCGGCGTCTCGGTCCATGCGCTGGGCGGGATCGAGCGGCTGATGGCGGTCACCACCACCGGCGCGCCGGGCTGGTTCATCCGCTTCTGGATGGGCGATCCGGGGAAGAAGGTCATGCTCCGTGGCTTCAAGCCCCTGCTGGCCCCCAGGAGCCGGGCCGTCTGGGCCGCTCTGCACCACATGGACCGGAACACGCCCGCGCAGCGCCGCCGCTTCCTCGACCGCGTCGCCCGCAAGCTCGCCCTGTTCGACAGCTGATTCCGTTGCAGGCAAGCGTCCTGTCCGCCCCGGCCGGCACAGTCGGCGCAAAGCCAAGGGCGGATCGTGGCGACCGACTGTCGCTGCCATAAGATGTAAATCTCGCCGCCGGCCGATGGTCGGAGCGGCGGGATTCGAACCCACGACCCCTTGACCCCCAGTCAAGTG
>CBJNAS010000177.1:0-6610 GCA_966434565.1 uncultured Phenylobacterium sp. | reverse complement strand
CGGGGCCGATCGCGGCGAAATCAGGCGGCATTCCCGCCGCCACGAGCTGATCGATAAAAATCTTCATCTGCGGATCGAGTGTCACGTTCGTTCGTCCTGGTTCCTCGAGGCGACAGTCACAGGAATTCGGTCCGGTCATGCCGTCTGATCAGACGAGACGCCACGCTTGCCCGCGGTTCGCCGAGCCGCGATCCCGAGCTGTCGTCTCGGCCATGCGCCGCTACGCCAGGACGGCGGCGCGGCGCTGCAGTGTGGCCCTGATCGCCGCCAGGCCCTCGTTGGGGACACCTGAAGCTTTGTTACACGGACGGCGCTAAGCGGGGCGAGCCACAACCGCCAAGCTGGCCGCCCCGCCACTCACCACTTTCCAGGCTCGGACCCCGCCAAGATGAGCGGCGGTTTGAGTTTAGTCCGACGCGTCGCCCACGACCGCGGACAGAACCTCGCCTTCAGGGGGCCTAGAATTGCCGTGGTCGCGATACGCCTGAGGCGAGAGCCCAGTCCAGCCGCGGAACGCCCTGCGAAAAGAAGCTGTGTCGGCGAAGCCGGCGCGGAACGCGATCTGCTTGACGGTCAGTTCGGTTCCGAGAAGCAGATGCCGCGCTCTGTCGCAACGGCAGGCCTCCCGGATCGCGCCCAGGGAGCTGCCTTCCTGCGCCAAGCGCCGTCGAAAAGTGGGCACGCTCATTGCGAACAGGCTGGCCAATCGCGCCATGTCCGGCAGCCTGTCGCCGCGGTCCAAGGCCGCCATGATCGCGTCCCGCACGCGCTGTGCGAGCGTGCGCTGCTCGTAATCTGGCGGCAAAAGATCGAAGGGGAAGGTACCGAACAGGTCGTTTAGCTCACCATAGGTCCGATTCACAGGCAAATCGAGATAGCGGGAAGAGAATCGAAGCCCGCTCATCTGCTGATCGAGCCGCGGCTCAAGCGGAAGTAGCGCAATCAATGCAGGTTGCACTAGCGCGGACGGGAAACTCAGCAGCACTTCTTCCAAGATAACTTCATCATGCGTTAGCCAGCTGAACAGCCGGTGGAAAGCCGCCAGCGCATAAACCTCGACCAGCATGGCGCCCGCGCTCGGCTTGCGATTGCCGAGATCGATCGCAAGCGTCGCGATGCCGGCGGCGACCGTCAGCCGAAGCTGGCCGCGGTGTTCCAACATGATCCGCTCGTAGGCAGCGGCCGTCGCGATCGCCGTCTTGAGGTCGGGGCATGAGAGCAACGCCGTGCACATCAGTTTGAAATAATCAAAGGGCAACGGACGCAGGCCTTCGGTCCGGCAGGCGTGGACGTGGATGGCGACGACGCAAATGCGAGACAGCCGCGCGAACGCAACCCGGGGCACGTCCGCTTCTCCGCCGGCCTCAATCAATAACCGCAGATGCGACAGGCCGGCCTGGGCGAGCGCCTGTTCGGGATCGCCCCCAATGTCTCGCAACATATCCAGCAGAGCCTTGACGGCCCGTAACGGCACCGCGCGGGGAAAAGCCCGGCCGCTGGTTCTGATCATGTTGCCGACCCGAACATAATCGTACCCCATATGAGCAATTCCGCCCTCCCGTAAATCACATCGAATGCGATGTTCCGCAACGCCAGCCGCTAAGGCCGGCGACCAATGGAGTTGGAGAGGGACCCATGCCTTGGGCGCGTTCGCGTTTCACGCCCGTCGACTTGCGCCATTGGTCCAGTTCGGCTTCCGCTCTTCTACCGGAGATTCCATAAATACCGGCCCAAAAACCGCTGAAAATGCAGTAGAAAGAAGATTACGTCATGGACGATATAGATATCGACGGTGGAAAGTGGGGTATCCCCATTGATAAGCCGTTGACCATCGATGATGTGGAGGCCCATCCATGGGACGATAGCGCCGATCTGGTCATTGTCGGGCTGGGCGGCGCGGGCGTGGCCACTGCGCTGGAGGGGGTGGAGCGCGGAATCGAGATCATCGGTGTGGATCGCTATGCGGCGGGTGGTTCGAGCGCCGCGAACGGCGGGATCTATTACGCCGGCGGCGGCACCGCAATCCAGCGTGAGGCGGGCGAGATCGACTCCGTGGAGGAGATGTTCAAATATCTTCATATCGAAGTCGGCGGTGTTGTGTCCGACGAGACGTTGTGGCGCTTCTGCGAAGAGAGCGTGGCCACAGTTGACTGGCTGATCAATCATGGCGTGAAGTTCAACAGCAAAGTGTGGAGGGAAAAGTGCTCCTATCCACCGCTCGACTATTTCCTCTATCATGCCGACAGTTCGCTCGCGGCGCCATACGCGCGTCAGGCGAAGCCCGCGGCCCGCGGCCACCGCGCCTTTGTCGCCAACGGCAAGAAGGCGTGGGGGCTGGGGGTCGGAGTATATGCACCGCTGCGGGAGGCGGCGCTGCGGCAAGGCCTGCGCTACTATCGTTATGCCGAAGCGCGCCAGCTAGCGCTTGACCCCATGGGCAACGTCGTTGGCGTGAAGGTTCGGCATATCCCTGATGAAAGCGCAGCGGCGGAGCGCTTTGCCCGCTATTTCGCATCGTCGGCGAAGTGGATAGCCGCGCTGCCGGCCAGCTTTCCGCTAGCCGGCGCAGTCTATGGTGTCGGGCGCTGGTATCTGAAGCGAGCGCAGGCTATCGAGGAACGGTGTGGCCAGATGCGCTGGCTCCGCGCCCGCCAGGGCGTCGTGCTCGCCGCGGGCGGGTTTTGCATGAACCAGGGGATGGTGGAACATTACGCCCCGAAATATGCCTCCGGCCTGCCAATGGGCACGCTGGGGGACAATGGCAGTGGAATCCTGCTCGGCGCCTCCGCGGGCGGCGCTTTGGATCTGATGGAGCGCATGAGCGCCTGGCGTTTCATCAATCCTCCTCAGGCCTGGTGCATGGGGATGCTAGTAAACCGCCAAGGCGAGCGTTTCGTGAACGAGACATTTTATGGCGCTTCGATCGGCGCCGCGGTCGTCGCGCAGCAGGACGGCGCGGCCTGGATCATCCTCGATGCGCGGCTTCGCCGACTCGCGGCGAAGCAAACGCGCGATCCCAAGCTCGTGCCATTCCAGCGCGACATCGCCAAGCTCAACCATATGTTCAATTGCACGAAGGCGAAGAGTCTCGATGAGCTGGCGGGCCAGATCGGTCTCGATCGCGAGACGCTGAAGCGCACGGTGGAGACCTATAATCGCGCTGCGCGTGGCATACAGCCGGATGCCTATGAGAAGCGGCGCGAAGAGATGGCGGAACTCAGCGAAGCGCCCTTCTACGCAATAGACGCTTCAATCAACAGCCGGTTGTTGCCAATGGCGGTCATGTCGGTTGGTGGTCTGAAGGTCGATGAGGTGAGCGGACAGGTCTTGGCAGCGAATGGCAAACCCGTCGGAGGCCTCTACGCCGCCGGGCGCAACGCAGTCGGCGTCTGCTCGAATATTTACGTGAGCGGGTTATCCTATTCCGATTGTGTTTTTTCGGGCCGGCGCGTCGCGCGGCATGTTGCAAACCAAATCAACGCTGCGCCGAAAATGGACGCTCGCGACGCCAGACTGAGCGCCGACCCCGATAACCCCGGCTGCGCCGGCTCCGTCAAGTTCTGATGTCGTGATTGCTGCCCCCGCCCGGTAGTTCGGGCGGGGGTTGGCATTCAGGCTTTCCGGGGCGGGCGCATCGCCATGCCGGTCAGAAGGCGCGGGTGACGAACCAGAAGGCGCCGACGCCGACCAGCAGCGAGGCCGCGGCGTCGACCACGATGGGCCTGGGGGGCGCGAGCCTGAGGCGGCCCAGCGTCCAGGCCAGGCCGCCGACCGCGCCGACCACCGCCAGCTGGCCCAGCTCGACGCCGACATTGAAGCCGAGCAGCAGCTCGCCCAGGCGCTCCGGCGGCAGCGGCTCGTCGAGTAGGCCCGCCGCGAAGCCGAAGCCGTGGATCAGGCCGAACACCACGGTGATCGCCAGCCGCACGCGAGCAGCGTCGCGCACCTGGCCGGAGGCCAGCAGATAGTTGGCGCCGAACAGGCCTGCGCCCAGCAGCAGCAGCGCGGGAAGCGCGCCGAAGCCCGCGAGCTTGAGGACGCTCATGGCCGCCAGCGCGGCGGCGAAGCCCAAGGCCACGGCGCCGGGGCGGCCGGCCTGGACCGCGACGTTCTCCAGCCCGATCAGGGCGATCGTGAGGGCGACGAGGGCGTCGATGTAGTCGGCCTGCGGCCGCAGCACCCCGGTGACCGCCAGCGCGAGGGTCAGGCTATGCCCCAGGGTGAAGCCGGTGATGACGAACAGCAGGTCCTTCACCCGGCGGGAGATCAGCACCAGTCCGACCAGGAAGGACATGTGGTCGACCCCGGTCAGGATGTGCATCACGCCCATGCGCACGAAGTCGAGGAAGCCGGCGGCCTTCAGGCGGTCGGCCTCGCCGCCGGTGACGTCGAGGGTCTGGCGGTCGCGGGTGATCAGCTGCTCCGTGAACTCGCCGGTGCGGGCGTTCTGGATCTGGGCGTAGTTGAGGTGGCTGGGGACCAGGTCGAAGAAGGCCGCCGAATGGATGGCCAGGTCGCCAGCGGCCGGGCAGGCGAAGGTGAAGTCGAAGCGGCGAAAGCCCGGTCGCGCGCCCAGCACCTGGATCGGCGGAACCAGGGCGCAGCGGCGGCCGCCGGCCAGCGGATAGACCCGAGCCGCGAGATAGGTCTCCAGCGCCGCGTCGGACGGCTGGCCGCGGCCCGCTGTGAGCCGCCCTGCCTCAAGGGCCGGAATGGTCATGACGAGGTCGACGTGGCCGCCGTTCAGCTCCCAGACCGAGTGGCTCTCGCTACGCACATGGGCCTGCGCCGGTCGGGCGAAGGCGCCGCCGATCAGGAGCCCGGTGAGTACGAAGGCCAGCAGCCGCCTCATCGCAGGTCCCGCGCGATCAGCACGGTCGCGCGCCGGCGCAGGAAGTCGGCGTGCTGTGCCTGCAGGCGTCGCACCGCGTCCTGGGTGTAGTCGTCCCGCACCGCCGCCAGCGCGGCCTCGAACGGCAGCGGGACGGGCGGCTTGTTGCGAGCCACCAGAAGCAGATGCACGCCGTCCAACTGTGGGACGGGTGCGGAGACGCGACCGGCCGGCGTACGCCGCGCGACCTCGAACAGCGCCTCGCCGAGGTGGATGCGGGCGGCGAAGTAGAACTCCTCGTCCTTCACCCGGCCGCTGTCGTGTCCGCGATGTCGCGCCAGCACTTCGTCCGGCGCGGCGCCGGCGGCGAGGGCCCGGGCGGCCGCCTCCGCCTGGCCGGGGGGAAACACCAGATCGCGCACGGCGATCACGCCCTCGTCGGCGAAGCGCTCGCGATGCTGCTCGTACCAGCCACGCAGGACCGCCGGATCGGCCAGGCGGGTCAGGGCGTCGGCGGCGACGCCCTGTTCGACGGCGTTGACCATCGCCGCGCGCACGTCGGGATCGGCGGCGGACACGTCCAGCTCCTTGCCGCGCTGCACGAGCAGCTCCTCGCCGATCAGGTCCTCCAGAGCCTTGCGCCGTTGGGCGGGGCTCGCCTCCGATGGGCCGACGTCGAACAGGGTGCGCAGGGTGGCGGCGTAGTCGCTGCGGGCGATCGGCTGACCATTGACCAGGGCGATGTCCTCGGCCGGGACCACCAGGGTGGTCGTGCCGCGCGCGGTGAACAGGGCTTGGCCGGCGAACAGCAGGCCGACCACGGCCCCGACCGCGCACAGCGCCAGCGAGCGGCGCGGATCGATCCGGCGCAGGTCGCGCCAGGCGGGCGGCGACCGCGACAGCGCCTCATCGACGAGGGTGTCCATGCTCAGCTCCCTGGCGCGGCGCCCGGCCTGGCCGAGAGCCCGTGGACGTAGATGGCTATCTCGCGGATCTGGGCCTGCGACAGGCGGTCGGCCCAGGCGGGGCAGCGACCGCGCCGACCCTCGCGGATGCTGCGGGCGATCTCCTCGCGCGCCCCATGGCCGTACAGCCAGACCCGGTCGGCGAGGTTGGGGGCGCCGATCCCCGGATCGCCGCGGCCGTCCTGGCCGTGGCAGTCGAAGCAGCCGCCGGGTCCCAGATAGTCGGCCCGGCCGCGGTCCGCGGTGGCGGCGTCGTGCGGCCGCCCTTCGAGCGCCAGGAGGTAGTCGGTGAGATCGGCGACCTCGCCGGGCGTCAGCGGCTTCAGGCCCGGCTCGGCGGCCGAAGGACGGGCATGGCCGAAGGCCGGCATGTCGGCCAGCTTCCAGGTCTTCGGGGCGAAGGCGCGGACGCCGTGGGTGACGATGGTCTCGATCTCGCTCACCTTGCCCGAGCCGTAGAGCCAGTCCTGGTCGGTCAGGTTCGGGATCCCGGCCTGGGCGTCGCCGCGTCCGTCGCCGCCGTGGCAATCGGCGCAGTGCTGCGCGAACAGCGTCCGGCCTCGTGTGCGGGCGAACAGCCCGAGCGCGCCGGCGGGCGGCGGGGCGTCCGCATCGGCGACGACCAGCCGGTCGTCGGCGGCCCGGGCGGCCAGGGTTGCGGCCGCGAGGGTGGCCGCGGCGTCGTCCTGTTTGCAGGGCGTGACGGTACCGGCACTCAGTTCCTGCAAGGTCCGGGTCAACAAATTCGCTCCCATGCGCGCCAGCCGCTCTCCCAATTCGATGGCATTCTCTTCCGGGCCGATTTCGGTTTCAT
>CBJNAS010000176.1:0-6638 GCA_966434565.1 uncultured Phenylobacterium sp. | reverse complement strand
CGGTGTCGCCGTCGCAGACCGCCAGCATCAGCAGCTCCGGAAGCTGCCAGGCGGCCAGCGGCAGGCGGATACGGCCGCCGGCGTCCTGCGGCCAGGCGCGCCAGACGGTCTCGCCGTCGCGGCGTCCGAACAGGCGCACGGGCGCCACGTCGCGCACGCCGGGGACGCGGGCGACGGCGGTCTCGATCATGCGGTCGTCGACCGCCCGGCCGAGTGGCCAGCCGGAGCCGTCCGGGCCGCCCGGCGGCAAGGCCCACAAGTGCAGGCGCACGGCGTCGGAGACGGCGTTCAGCACCGCGTCCCGCTGCGTCGAGTCGACCAGCTCGACGGCCACCGAGACTCCCAGGGGCACATATTCGGCGCCGATGACATAGAGCTCGGTTCCCAGCGGGCGGCGCTGGTCGAGCCAGGCGTGGACGGTCTCCAGCATCGGCCGGTCGGGCCGGGGCGCGGGCGCCGCCAGGCCCGCGCGCTGTGGCAGCACCATCACCGAGACCACGCCGGGGACGCCGTCGCGGCGCTGCTGCGGCTTGAACCGGGGCAGCACCTCGACCCGGCCAACCGAGGCGCCCGGGGTGCGCAGCGCCAGCTCCTGGTAGTCCCCCGCGGTGACCGCGCGGCCGCCGTTGCGGATCTGGGCGGGGATGCGCGCCTCGGCCGCGGCCAGGGCCTCGGCGTCGGCCCCGCCATAGGTCGCCAGCGGCTGGTTCACTTTCAGCGCAGGTGCGCCGGGGGGCGCGGCGATCGCCTTGATGGCGCCCGGCGGCTGGTTGCCGGCCGCGCCGCCGCCGGCGCGCATGGAGGCGACCTGCACCGAGCGGCCGGGCCCGGGGACCGCGCCGCGCACGCCGTCGCCGAAGCGCAGCAGCCCGGCCTCCGCATCGAGGCTGAAGACCCGGTCGTCGCGGCCGGCCTGGGCCACGTCCTCGACCCGGCGCCAGGGACGCAGGCCCTCTTCTTCCTCGACCAGCACCACCAGACTCTCGGGCTCGACCGAGTCCGCGCCCAGCGGCAGCTCCAGGCCGGAGGCGCCGGTGCCCTGGCCGATCACCTGGCGGCCCAGGGTGCGGCGCTGCTCGATGTCGACGGCGTTGATCCCGGCCCAGGCCAGGCTCAGGCTGGAGATCCCGGCCTGGCGGTCGGGCCGCAGCCGCAGCCAGCAGACCAGTCGGCCCGCCACGGTCGGGTCGTCGATGCGCGGCGGCCGGTCGCCCACGCCCGCGGCGACCTGAGACAGGACGTCGTTGGTGGGCGCGCCGATGTCGTCGGCGCCGGGCAGCAGCAGGCGCAGCACGCCCGGCTGGGTCAGGCCGACCGAGCTGTCGGTCAGCACGTCGAGCGGCAGGTAGTCGTCGCCGTCGCCGCGGCCGGTGGAGATCTCCCACAGGTGCGGGATGCGCGCCCGCACGCCCACGTCGGTGAAGCTGGCCGGCGTGGCGAGCGCCGGGGCGACGCCGACGCTCAGCACCCGTCGGCGGTTGTCCGCCCCGCCGCCCAGCTCCGTGCGCGCCGTGTCGATCGCGGCGGGGAGCGGCTTGGGCGCGAGCAGCGCGAACCACAGGCGCCCGTCGACGGTCTCGCCCATCACGTCGCGGCCGCCCGGCTCCGCCGCGCCGCCGGCGAACAGCGGGGTGGTGACGTAGCCCACCGGGTCGCCGTCCAGCCCGTAGAGGTCCTTCAGGTCCGGAAGCAAGTCGCCGAGCTGCCTGGCCTCGTCGGGGGTCGTCGCGCGCTTGATGTAGCAGCGCGCCTCGACGGCGTGGACGGTCACCTCGCTGAGGGTCTCGAAGGGCTGCGGCTTGTCGATGGCGGTGTGCAGCGGCAGCGTCACCGGGGCGGCGGCGGAGGGATCGCCGATGCTGACCTGCACCACGCCGCGCGCCGGGACCGCCGGCCGCATGCCCGTCCCCAGGAGACGCAGGAAGGCCAGCCTCTGCCGCTCGGGGATCAGGTTGGCGCGGTAGAGAATGGTGTCGCCCAGCCAGGCGAACAGGTCGATCAGGGTGCGGCCCGGATCGCCGTCCTGCGGGCTGGTCCATTCGGGCGTGTGCGCCGGGATGCGGCGCACCAGGTCGGCGACCAGGTCGTCGAAGCTGCGGTCGTCGAGGGCGGGGGGACGGATGGGCATCAGCCGGCTCCCACGGGGACGCGCGCGGTGATCTGGCCGGGCTGACCGGTCACGGCGAGGCGATAGGAAACGGTCACGAGCAGCTCCCGCGGATCGGCGCCCTGGTCGACGTCGACCCGGTCCAGCAGGATGCGGCCCTCGTAGGCGCGCAGCGCGTTCTGCACCGCCTCCTGGGCCTTGGCGCGGGTCGTCAGCGTGTTGGGCGCGTGCATCAGCAGCTCCAGCCCCGCGCCGAAGGCCGGCCGCATCAGCTGCTCGCCGGGCGCGGTGCGCAGCACGACCTCGATCATCTGGCGCACGGACAGCGCCGGGTCGGGCCAGGCCAGCCGTCCGTCCGCGTCGGGAACCGGCAGCAGCGGCCAGCCCACGCCGGGGCGCGCCAGGGGGGTCTTGCCGGAGGTGAGGACCGGGCCGCTCATTTCGGCCTCGGGATCGGGATGCAGATCTTGATCCAGGCCATCCAGAAGAACACGATGTTGAAAAGACCCAGGAAAATCGAAAGCACGATGTAGGCGCAGATGCTGATGGCCGGCAGCGAGAAGCTGCACAGCCAGAAGATGTCGACGCCGCCGGTCGAGCCCTGGCCGTCCTTCAGCTTGCTGGGGTCGCCGGCCAGCAGGTTGGCCAGTTCGGGCGGCAGCTCGAAGGAGACGTTCGGCTTCAGGGACTTCAGCTTGGAGATGGCGGGCAGCGAGATGCGCGCCGCCGGGCCGTCGCTGTCCCACCAGGGCACGATGCGGAAGCTCTCGCTGTAGTCGCTCCAGACCAGCTTCGGCGGACAGGCTGGGTCCTGGCGCACCCGCAGGAAGCCGCGCACCGCGTAACGTCGGCTATCGCCACTGAACTTCGGGGTCTTGGGCGCCGTCTGGGCGAAGCGCTCGCCCAGGCAGGCGAGCGCCGCGGCGGTGAGCCGCCCGCCGAGGTCGGCGCCGACCCGGGGCCACTCCAGCGGCATGTGCGCGCCGCCGGTGTTGGGCTGGCCGCTGACCAGGATCGGGGCGGCGGCCTGGACGAAGGCGGCGGCCGTGGTGGCGGCGGTGACGCGGCCGTGAGCGTCCTTGGCCGTGGGCAGGCTGATCTCGCCCAGCACCTTCAAGAGCGCCGCGCCCGTAGCTGAGCCCGGGTCGAGCGCGCCCAGCTCGACCAGCACCTGCTGCAGGAACACGGCGAGCAGGTTGAGCCGCCCGTCTGGATCGACGCCGGCCGGTGGGTTCTGCAGCGGGCGCCAGGCCGGATCCAGCAGCTCGCCGGCGTGCGGCAGGGGCTGGCCCGCGCGCGCCTTCAGGTAGGAGGACAGGTGCTGGCGCATCTGCTCGGCCTCGGGCAGGGCGGCATAGTCCGGCGCGGGCGGGGGCGCGTCGGTCTGCTCCGGGCTGGAGACCGGGACCAGGCCGTAGAGCACGGTGCGGCCAAGCGCCTCGCACACCTCCGGCGGAGCGGCGAACAGCGGCATGACCTGTTCGACCAGCCGGCGCGCCCCGCCGGCGCGTTCGGCGACCATGCCCGCGATCAGCTGGCTGGCGCTGGCGGGCCGCGCGCGGTTCAGGGCGGCCGGATTGGGGTCGAGGTTCTCGGAGGCCACGCCCAGCCAGCCGCGGCGCACCGGCCCGTCGTTCATCCAGCCGTCCCAGCCGCCGTCGCCGTCGTCGGTCGCATCGGCGAGGGTGCTCCCGCCCCGCGTCGGCAGCCGCAGCCGGGCGTGGGCGGGCGCGGCCGGTCCACGCTCGCGCCGCAGCACCAGGCCCATGCCGTCGATCTTGCGCGGGTCGAGCCGGGGGCTGCCGGGCATGCGGCAGTGCGCCTCGAACAGCGCCAGGTAGTGGCGCCGGTGGATCGGCTGGTGCAGCTCCAGCACGCCGTCCGCGCCGCGCCGGACGCCCTGGCGCGCGGCGAGCGCCGCCTGCCAGTCCGGGCGCTTCAGGTCGTTCAGCACCGCCTCGATGAAGGACTGCTCGCTTGCGCCGACGATCAGGCCGCGCGGCCCAACGCCGGAAAGCGGCCGCAGGACCACCTCGTGCGCCGCCGCGTGCGGCGCGCCGTCCATCAGGCGCCGGCGGTCTGTCGGATGGAGGGCGAGCGCGGTCACCATACGTTGCCCGCTCCCGGCGTGTAGCTGGTCCCTACCACCGTGGTGGCGATCAGCGTGTCGCACTTCACCACGCCGCTGAAGGTGGACATGCCGGCGTCGACGCTGACCTGGCCGGCGGAGACCGAGACGCTGCTGGCGGTCACCGCCACCTTGGCGCTGGTCTCGACCGTCACGCCCTGGGTGTCGAGGGTGATGGTGTGCTGGCCGGTGGTGAGCTCGAGCGAGCCGGCGCTCGCGTCCGTCAGGGTCGCCTTGACCCCGTTCGGGGTCTCGATCTCGACCTTCTCCTGGCCGGCCGCCTGCTCGACGATGGCGATGCGGGTGCCGTTCTTGCCGGTGAAGCTCCAGCGGTCCACCGCCGAGCCGCCGAGGGTCTCGGGGATCCCGGTCGCGCCGTTCCACAGGGCGCCCACCACCACCGGCCAGGCCGGGTCGTCGCCCAGGAACACCACCAGCACCTCGGTTCCGACGTCGGGGATGCAGAAGGCGCCGTACTTGTCGCCGGCGTAGGGGACCGCGACCCGGGCCCAGACCGGCGCCTGATTGTCGGCGTCGGGGCCCAGCAGCTGGATCTGCACCCGCGAGAGGGCCTTCGGGTCCACCACCGAGACCACCATCCCGAGCCGGGGCGCGGCCAGCCAGTGCAGCGGGGCGGCGAAGGGGCCGAGCGGCTTCATGCCGGCTCTCCCAGGAAGGCGCCCTCGGCCAGGAAGTCGGTCAGGTAGCCGCCGGCGAGGTCGAAGCGGTGATGCGCCTCGGTGACCACGTACTGGTTGCAGAAGAACGGGTTCAGCCCGGCCAGGGTCACCCAGGCGCCGACGCGGATGCGTGGGTCGCCCTGGGCGGTGGCGTCCACCTGCACGAAGCGGCGGGCCCGCCGGCCGAACAGGGCGCGGGCCAACTGGTCGGCCTCGCCCTGGGTCATGGGCGCGCGCACGCCCAGGTGCTCGCGCACGTCGCCGGCGGCGGTCTGCAGGAAGTCCGTCCCCTTGCGCCCCTGGCCGGGGCCAAATTCGCCGGTGCTGGCGCTGGCGCTGACCGCCTGGCCGGTGGCCGGGTCGAAGGTCCCGACGCGCACCTCGGTCGCCTGGTCGGCGAGGTCGGCGGTGACCCTGGCCCGCACCAGGGTGTCGCCGAGCGCGAGGTCGACGGCGGTGCGCTTGTCGCGCGCCAGGGGACCGGCCTGCAGCTTGTCGTCCACCGCCTGGAGGTCGCCGTCCACCGCCTCCAGCACGCGGCGCAGGAAGGCGAGGTCGCTCTCGTTCATCTGCGCCCAGGTGCGGACCGGCTGGTCGAGGCCGTCGCGCACTTCCGGCGTCATGCCGATCTCGCCGGCGACGGCGCGGACGATGTCGGCGGGAGAGGAATCGACGAAGGTCCGGCTCTTGCGCGTGCGGCGCGCCTTCCAGAGGCCGTCCTCCGCCAGGACCGTGAAGGCCGGCGGGCCGTCCGGCCCGGATTCGCCCTCGATGCCGGTGATCATCCCGTCGAAGATCTCCTGTGGCCCGGTGGTCTCGCCGGCGTAGACCTTGATCTTGGCCCCCAGCTTCAGCGGCGAGCCGGCGGTCGCGCCGTAGCCGGCGGGTCCGTCCGCGGGCGAGAGCCAGTCCACCAGGGTCAGGTCCAGGCTGGAGAGGCCGCCCTGGCGCTCGCGCATGGAGAGCCGCGAGATATTGGGCGAGAGCAGGGGATAGTCCTGGCCGTCGACCCGCAGGGTGGGCGTGGCGCTGAGGATCTTGAAGTCGCCGTCGGCCATGGTCAGTCCGCCCACAGTCTGGCGAGACGGTGCTCGCGCTGGCGCAGCGTCCGCTCGATCTCGGCGGCGTCGAGCTTCGGCCGCCGCGGCGGCGCGGCCGCGGGCTCGGCGGCCGGGGCGGGCCGGTCGGTCGTCTCCACCTGCACCTCGTCGATCACCACCGCCATGGCGCCCTCAGATGATCCGCACGCCGCCGCGGACGTCGGCGGACAGTCCCGCCGAGCCGCCGGCGACCACCCGGCCGGTCACGTCGAACTGGGCGCCGGAGCCCAACACCGGCGCGGTGGGCGGCAGGGCGAGCCGCGCCGGGTCCACCTGGACCGAGACGAAGGTCTTGGACGCGCCAAGGCCGGCGAAGGCCCCCGCGCTGGCGCTGACACCGGCGCTTGCGGAGCCGCCGTAGCTCGCGGACGCGCCGAAGCCGCCGCCGGCGGCCACGACCCCTGCGGACGCCGCTGCGCCGAAGCCGGCCCCCGCGCCCGCGGAGACGCCGCTCGAGGCGCTGGCGGCGAAGCCCGCCCCGAACCCCGCCGAGGCGCCAGAGCCGAAGCCCGCTGACGCGCCAAAGCCCGCCGAGGCGCCTGCGCCGAAGCCGGCTGAAGCGCCAAAGCCCGCCGAGGCGCCAGAGCCGAAGCCCGCTGACGCGCCAAAGCCCGCCGAGGCGC
>CBJNAS010000175.1:0-6656 GCA_966434565.1 uncultured Phenylobacterium sp. | reverse complement strand
GCCGCGGCCGCCAGGCCCAGCAGCAGGATGCGTCCAGGCGCCACCGCCGCATCAGGGGCCCGTGGGGTTCATGAAGCCGATGAAGCGGCCGGCGGCCACCACGCCGATCCAGAGGGCGAGCGAGGCCGCGCCGGCGAGCCGCGCCGCGCGCGGCGGGCGGGGCGCCTCGTCCCAGGCGTCGATCCGGCGGTAAACCCCGCTGTGGAAGACGGCCATGTTCGCGCCGGCCAGCAGCAGGATGACGAACTTCAGCTGGAAGGCCGGATTGCCGGCGTAGTGGACGGCGTTGGAGGCGAACAGCAGCGAGCCCGTGAGGACGGCCAAGGCGAAGGCGCCCCAGGTGATCGGCAGGAGCTCGCGGGTCAGCCGCCGGACGCTCCGGTGATGGGCGAGCACGCCCAGCAGCCGCAGGTCGACGACGGTGATGGCGCCGACCACGGTGGCGAAGGCGATCACATGCACGGTCTCGATCGCCGGGAACTGGACCCCGCCTTCGCGGATGGCCGTCGCCCAGCCGGTGCTCTCGAGGGCGCTGAAGAGGGACTGCATGGACATCGGCGCGGTCAGATGGCGTAGGCGATCCAGCGACCGGCGACGACCACCGCCAGCCAGACGCCGAGGGAGAGCAGAGCCAGTCCGCGCCCGGCGAGCAGGCGGGCGGGCGAGGCGGTCCAGAACTGCGGGTCGCGCAGAACCGGCCGGGTGATCGCCAGGGTCGCCAGGACGGCGAGCGCGATCAGGCCGAGCTTCGTCTGAAACACCGGATTGGTGATCGAGCGGTCGGGCTCGCCGAGCACCAGCACCGAGCCGCTCACCGCCAGGACCAGCAGCGCCCACCAGAGCCAGACGGCGAAGCGGCCGACCACCACCTCCAGGGTCGCGCCGCGGCCGATGACGCCGAGCAGACGCAGGTCGACCAGCAGGATGGACCCCAGCACCACGCTGATCGCCAGGATGTGCACGGTCTGCAAAGTCGGAATGAGCCAGCTGACGGATTGGATGAAGACGCTGGCCTGGGTCTCGGCGAGCGCCTGGCTGAATTGGGCGAGGGACATGGAAGGGCTCAGTAGTCGATCACGCCGGGCGCGCCGCCGCCGGCCTGGAGGTTCTGCCCGTTCAGTGCGGCGCTGAGCGGCGAGGCGAGGAAGGCGGTCAGGAAGGCGATCTCGTCGGCCTCGACGATGCGGCCGATGGTGACGTTCCGGCCGGCGTGCTCGGCCGCCTCGGCGGTGGTCTTTTCCGTGCGGGTGGCGCCCGGGTGGATGGCGTTGACCGTGATCCCCTTCGGCCCGAGTTCGTCCGCCAGGTTCTTGGTCAGGGCCGAGACCCCGATGTTGCGCACCGAGGCCACGTAGTGGCCGGTCTTGCGCGCGGCGAGCCCGCCGATGTTGATGATCCGCCCCCAGCGCGCGGCCGCCAGATGCGGCGCGGCGGCGCGCGCGGTGCGCAGATAGCCGCCCACCTTGACGTTCACGTCCGCCAGCAGGGCTTCGGTGGAGACCTCGCCGAGCCGGGCGGCGGGCGCCGCGCCCCCGGGGGTGGCGGCGTTGTTGACCAGGATGTCCAGCCCGCCGAGCTCCTCGATGGCGCTGGCGATCAGCGCGTCCACCGAATCGTCAACCCCGGTGTCGGCGGTGATCGGACGGACGCGCCGGCCGGTCTCGCAGGCTAGCTCTTCGGCGGCGCTGGTAAGCGCCTCGAGGCCGCGAGCGGCGAGGATGACGTCGGCGCCTTCGCGCGCGAGCTGCCGGGCGATGGCCTTGCCGATGCCACGGCTCGCGCCGGTCACGAGCGCGCGCTTGCCGGAGAGTTGCAGGTCCATGGCGCTATTCCGCCGCCAGCCGCCCGCGCACGACCGTGTGCCGGTTCTCCTTGAACGGGAGGCCGAGGTGGTCGCGCAGGGTCGCGCCCTGGTAGTCGCGGCGATAGACGCCGCGATCCTGCAGGATAGGCACGACGCTCTCGACGAACAGCTCCAACTGGCCGGGGAGGGATTCGAAGAGGATGTAGCCGTCCGCCGCGCCCGCCTCGAACCAGCGCTGCAGAGCGTCGGCGACCTGTTCGGGATCGCCGACGAAATGGCTGCGCGGCGTGGCGACGCGCAGCGCCGTCTGGCGCAGCGTCGGGCCCTCGTCGCGCGCCAGCCTCGCCGAGAGGATCGTCAGCGGCTCGAAGCGGTTCAGGTCGTGCGGGCTGGCTCGGGCTGTGATGAAGAGGCTATCGGCCACAAACAGGAAGTCGAACTTGCCGGCTTCGGCGACCCGCGCCTGATGGCTGTAGAAGTCGAAGCTCGTGCTGGCGTCGGTGCGGGCATCCGGATGACGCCAGTCGTCCCAACCGGGACCTACGCCGTGCAGGATGAAGCCGAGCTTGATCTGGTCTCTACGTGACAAAGGACGCGCCCCTCGGAGGTCGAGGGGAAACTATTCTCGCGCCCCTGCTACGACGAATTCATAGTTCTCAAGCATGGGTTTGCCGGCGTGAAACAAAGCCGCTTATGGCTTGACGGGTTGCACCCAGTTGCCGCTCAGCACCTGGCCGGTGGTCATCAGCTTGACCTTCTTCAGTGACCCGCCGTGACCGCCGTCGCGTAGCGGGGCGATGTCGACCTCGACCTTGTCGCCGGGATTGAGCGAGCGACGGGTCCAGCCGATGCGGCCGAGGTTGCCGGGGCTGGTCGCCTCCACGGTCCACAGCTGGGCGGGGCCGCCGGCGGCGGCCGTCTCGACCCAGATCACCACATGCGGGTTGGTCCACTGCACGGCCTTGACCGCGCCGGCCAGGGTGACCACCCGGTTCATGTCGTACATGGCGAAGGAGTGGTGCGCCTGGGCGTCCATTGGCGTCACAGCCAGGCCTAGGACGGCGGCGAGGGCGAAGGCGGCGGCTCGGGACATCGCGGATCTCTATTTGGGCGGGGCGGGCGCGCCGTCCTCGCCCAGCGGCAGGGGCGCGAAGGCGGCGTGGCCGTCGGCGTCGCGGGATTCCAGGTAGCGGCCCTGGATGCAGACTCCCTCGACGATCTCGGCGGCGGGGTCGCGCTGGCGATGATAGAGCCGTCGCGTCCGCCAGGGCGCGCTCAGCACGTGCGGGGCGGTGACGGTGAGGTCGTCGACCAGGGTGTCGAGGCCTTCCAGCCGGATGCGCTCGACGACGTGCAGGTCGCCGTCGTTGGGGATGCCGACCGCCTCGCTGACGGCGATGTAGGTTTCCGGCAGCACGCCGATTGTGTCGACCGCCAGGGTGTCGCCCTCCCAATGGCCGATGCTGTCGCCGAAGAAGCTGGGATCCGGGTCGGCGGGGTGCGGCCGCCCGTCGGTGCGGATGCGGCGCAGCCGGTTGCCGTCGGACTCGCCCAGCAGGATCACCCGGCCGGGGGCGAAGACGAACTCGATCGGATTGTGCGTCACCAGCATCAAGGCCGGCAGGCCCTCGGGCAGGCAGTCGACGAACAGGCCCTTGGGGTGGCCGGCCTCCTCGCGCGCCTCGAGCTCTGCGACCTGGCGGGCGACCTCCGGCTTCCAGGGCGGTGGGTTGCCCTTCACCTGGGCGTTCTGGTCGATGACGTCGGGCGCCCAGACGCCGCTCCAGTCCGGCAGGCGGGCGATGGCGGCCCAGTCCTGAGCCGCCGGCGCCGCGGCGGCCGCAGAAGCGGCGAGGGCGAGCGCGCCGGCGAGGGCGGCTATTAGGCGGCGGGTCATGGTCTGGCCTGCGGGATGGGACCGATCGTCAGCACCTTGCCGCTGTCGACCAGCGTGACCTTCTTCAGCGAGCCGCCGTGGCGGCCGTCGCGTAGCGGGTTGATCTCGATGATCACCTTGTCGCCGGGCCGCACCGAGGTCTTCGACCAGCCCATGCGCGTGAGGTTGCCGGGGCTGGTGGGCAGCTCCGCCGGCCACATCTCCGCGGCCCCACCGTCCTTGGGCGCCACCAGCACCCACAGCACGGCGTGAGGATTGGTCCACTGGAAGGCCTTCACCGCGCCCTGCACGGCCACGACCTTGGTCTGGTCGTACATGGCGAAGGAGTGGTGGGCGGCGGCGACGCCCGGGACGGCGGCGGCGAGGGCCAGGGCGAGAAGCTGTCGGCGCATCATTTCGCGGTCTTGCCGGGCGAGGGAAGCGCCAGCGGCGCGCCTCCCTCGTCCTTCGGGATAGGGGTGAACACCGCAAAGCCGTCGGCGTCAGTGTCTTCCAGGAAGTCGCCCTGGCGGCAGGAGGCCTCGACGATGTCCGAGCTGCGGTCCCGCTTGCGCGTCCAGGTCCGGCGCGTGCGCCAGGTCTTGGTCAGGACGTGCGGGGCGGTGATCTCGGTCTCGATTTCCAGGACATCGGGACCGGTCAGGCGGATGCGCTCGACGACATGGGCGTCGCCGTTGTTCGGCACGCCCACGCCCTGGCCGAGCGGGATGAAGGTCTCCGGACGGATGGCGACAGTGTCGACCACCAGCGTCTCGCCCTCCCAACGGCCGATCGAATGACCGTTGAAGGTCAGATCTGGATCACTCGGATGGCCGCGGCCGTCGGTCCAGATGCGCCGCAGCCGGTTGCCGTCGAACTCGCTGAGGATGGTCACGCGCCCCGGCGTGAACAGGAATTCCGCGGCGTTGAGCGTCATGAGATCGAAGCTCGGCATCCCTTCCGGCAGGCAGTTGACGTAGATGTTCTCCGGCCGTCCGGCCTCCTCGGCCGCGCGCATCTGCGCGACGCGTGCGGCAGCCTTCGGGGTCCAGGCCGGCGGCTCGTCCATCGCCGGACCTCCCTTCACCAGCGGTGCGGGGATCCACACGCCGCTCCAGTCGGGCAGGCGGCCCAGCGCCGCCCAGTCGGCGGCTGTGGGCGCGCGGTTCTGCTCGCCGGCCGGCGGCGGGGTCTGGGCGAAGGCCGGCTGGGCCAACACCGCCAGGGCGAGCACGCCGATGGCGGCGGCGCGGAAATCTCGCCGCATCAGGACCGTCCGCTCGTCTGGCCGTCGTCGGCCTGTCCGACCACCAGTGGGCGCAGGCGCGCCCAGATGCGGCCGGGGGCCTCGCTCTCAGCGACGTCCATGTCGAGGACGCGGCTGAGGGCGACGAGGTCGCGCGCCGCCTCGGCGCTGATGCAGCCGCCGACCAGCAGCAGGTCGTAGGCGTGGATCTGGTCCTGCACCGCCGCCGGGCGCGCAGGGGGCGGGGCAAGATCGAACATGGGTCAGTTCGCGGCCTGGCGCACGGAAGGTGCGGGAATGATGTCGTCGAAGCCGGTGGCGTAGGCGGTCGCGTCGAGGTTCGGCAGGACGTCGATCACGCCGGCCGCCCGGTAGCGCTCCAGCGTCGCGCGCTGCTGCGCCTGCACCTCGGCGTCGATCGGCGTGTATTCGGAGGCCAGGACGTAGGCGGCGCTGTAGCGAGCGACCGACACAGGCACGCCGGTCTCCTTGGCCACCTCCGCGGCGTAGGCGTCGCGATGCGTCTTGGCCCAGGCGCGGGCGAGGGTGAGGCGGCGCAGGAAATCGCGCAGCTGCGGCTGCTTAGTCTCGATCGCCTTGTCGGACACCGCCACGAAGCCGGACACGCGACCGGGCCCGATTAGACCGGTGGCGTCCACCAGCACCCGGTCGCCGTTCTCCTCGACAGCAATGCCGACATAGGAGGCCCAGGTCGACCAGGCGTCGATGTCGCCCGAGGCCAGCGCCGCCTTGGCGTCGCCGTTGCTGAGGAAGACGAAGCGCACGCTCTTCGGATCGATGTGCTCTCGCTCCAGCACGCGCAGGATGAAGTCGTGGCCGGCCGAGCCCTTGATCGTGGCGATCTTGCGTCCGCGCAGGTCAGCGACTCGGCGGATCGGCGAGTCCTTGCGCACGATGATCGCCGAGCTGCGGGCGAGATCGGGCGTGACGGTGACGAGGCGTGAGGCGAGCGCCGCCTTGATCGGCGCGCCGTTGGCGTAGGCGAAGGCGAACGGCTCGCCGCCGACTGCGCCCAGGTCGATGGCCCCGGCCGAGAGCGCCTCGAGCAACGGGGCGGCCGCCGGCATGTCAACGAATTGCAGCTTGTAGGGCGTGTCGTTCAGCACGCCCGCAGCGGCCATGAGGGCGTGCAGGTTGCCACGCTGATCGCCGATCTTCAGCTCCGCCGCGGCCGGCGCGGCTTTCGGCTTCGGCGCGCAGGCGCCTGGCAGGACGGCGCTGGCGACGCAGGCCGCGAGCAGGGCCAGCGTCCGCCGTCGTGCGCCGTATCGCGCGCGGGTCTTCAGGTCCGTTGACAAGTGCATGGTCCCGTTACGCATCACGTTCCTGCTGCTCTGCTTAGCGAGCTGCCGAAGAGGCGAAAAACGAGCAATCCTGAACAGGCCTATGAGCGGCCGGACCCGGCCGCGGCGGCCTCTCAGAAGCGGCGGCTGATGTAGAAGTTGATCATCCGCGGCTCGTTGTAGGCGGCGTAGTAGAGAGGGTAGACGCCGGCGTTGCGCGGCGCGTAGCCGCCCGCCTGCAGTCGCGCGCTGCGCACCAAGTCCGGATGCAGGCCCGCGGCCTCCTCGATCCGACCCGCGCGAATCAGCAGCTCGCGCAACGGCAGCGGTTACCAGGCCACCGTGACGAGGCCGAGCGCCCGGGATGGCAACGAACCGGGCTGGCTGAGGGCGGCGGCGCCGGTCCAGATCAGGTGCCGGTCTAGG
>CBJNAS010000174.1:0-6671 GCA_966434565.1 uncultured Phenylobacterium sp. | reverse complement strand
AGTCCGGGCACATCCGCGAGATCGGCGTCGAGCTCTACCAGCAGATGCTGGAGGATGCGGTCGCCGAGCTGAAGGAGCGGGCGGGGGCGGAGGGCCTGGTCCCCGACCGCGGCTGGTCGCCGCAGATCAACACCGGCGCGGCCGTGCTGATCCCCGAGGACTACGTCCCCGACCTTAACGTGCGCCTGGCGCTCTACCGCCGGCTGTCGGACGCGGAGAAGGCGCAGGACCGCGAGGCGTTGGCCGCCGAGCTGATCGACCGCTTCGGCCCGCTGCCGCCGGAGGCCGGCCAGCTGCTGAAGGTGGTGGCGATCAAGGGCCTCTGCCGCGAGGCCAACGTCGCCAAGATCGACGTCGGGCCGAAGGGCGCCGTCGTCAGCTTCCGCAACGACGAGTTCCGTAATCCGGCCGGCCTCGTCCAGTTCGTGGCGAAGAACGGCGTCGCCTGGCGCGTGCGGCCGGACCACAAGGTGGTGGTCAAGGGCGAGTGGGAGACACCGGAGCAGCGGCTCTCGGCGGCGGAGAAGGTCCTGACGGAGCTGGCCAAGCTGGCCGCTTAGTTAGCCCCGCGCCTCCCGCAGCAGGCGCGTGGCTCGCAAGGCGATCTCCAGCCGCTGCGCCGTGACGAGGCCCACCGACAGCAGCATCAGCGCGTTGGTGATCTCCAGCGCGGAGGCGTGCAGCAGGCCGGCGGTCTCGCTGCCGAGGCCGCGCAGGCCGTTGCGGACCACGAACAGCGCCAGGATCAGCAGCATGCCCGCCGGCGAGCTCCTGGCCTTGAGCGCGTGGGTCTCTGGATCGACGATGATGTGGGTGAGGCGCCCGCGCCACCAGCCGGCGAAGGCGCCGAGCGCCAGGGCCGCCAAGTCGAGCGCGAGCAGGGCGGGCCCGGGCGGCGGCTGGATCGAGAAGACCAGGCCGGTGAGCGCCGCCAGCACGACGGGCGAGACCCACAGCCATTCCACGCGCAGGCGTCGCGCGCGGGCGTTGCGCAGCACGATCAGGGCCAGGGCCGCCAGCGGGATCAGGTAGACCCAGGGGCCGTGCGGCGCCTGGTCCGGCATCATCCGGCTTTGAGCGCCTGGGCGCGGGCGGCGGCGGCCTCCAGGGCGTGGCCCACGGCCTCCGGCGAGGCCACCTCGGCCGCGCCGATGTCGAACTCGATGACGAAGGGCGCATTGCCGTCGCCGGCCTCGAAGGCGGTGCAGCCGATCACCGCGGCGATCCGCTCGCCGGCCGCGCGGGCGGCCTTCAGCGGCGTCGCCGGCAGGGCGAGCGCGAACACCTCGGGCGCCAGCCGCGCGGCGGTGTCCTCCACCCGCACCAGGCGGCCGATCATCGAGCCGATCTGCGGGATGGCGCGGGCGATCCAGCCGCCGGCGCGCGGCGCGGCCAGCTCCGGCTTGTCGGCCACCCGCAGCACGCAGACGCTGAGCGGCCGGTTGCGCACCCGCGAGGCCTGGGCGAGCCGCGCGAGGTGGGCGGCGAACAGGTCGCGGGTGAAGAGGCCGGTCGCCGCGTCCATCAGGCCGCAGCCGCGGGCGCTCTCCAGCGCCTGGCGCACGGCGGTCTGGCGGCGGTGGTTGCGGGCGAGCTCCAGCACCCGCCGCGCGGTCTCCTCCTCCGCCGTCTCGGGCGAGGCGACATCGGAGACGCCGCGGTGATAGGCCTCGGCGGTGGTGATGTAGGAATCCTGGCGCAGGTAGAGCACCGCCGGCGTGTGGAACAGGCGGGTGTTGCGGCGCAGCCCCGAGGCGATGGACAGCGCCTCCTGCGGATTGTCGCCGGCCCACAGCACCACGCCATCGAAGGGCCGCTCATGCAGATAGTCGAAGGCGGTGTAGGCGGTGAAGGCGCCCACCACCTCGGCCCCGCCGGCCTTGAGCGCATTGGAGAGCGCCAGGAACTGCGGCGCCGGCTCGCCGATCGCCAGCACGCGCAGGGCGCTGATGTCCGGCTCCGGCAGGACCAGCCTTCGGCTGCGGCCGGCGAAGGTCTCGACGCGCAGCTCGAACTCCTCCTCGGCGACCGCCAGCCGGACCAGGCTGTCCAGCCGCATCGCCGCCTGCGACGGGTGCAGGGGCGGGGCCATGGTCAGGTCGAAGCCGCGCGTGGCCAGCGAAGGATCGGGGTCGCCCAGCGCCAGCACCGGCAGGCGGCGGGGCGCGCAGGCGGCCTTCAGCCGCCGGGGCAGGCTGAGCATCTCCTCGCCCGCCGCCAGGTCGACGATCACCGCCTCGATCTGCAGGTCGGCGACTGAGGCCAGCGCCGCCTGGCTGCTGCGCGCCGTGACCGTGCGCCAGCCCAGCCGGTCCAGCCCCTCGGCGAGCGGCCCGGCGGTGACGTCGTCACGCGCGACGATCAGCACTCGCGCCTGGAGGCTTGCCGCCATGTCCCCCTTCGATCCCCGTTCGCCCAGGCGCCGGTAAAGCACGGAATCAGGGCCCGGCGAATAGCCAGAATAGGCTCACGCACAGCCAATACGCCATCGGCGGTTTCCTGACCGCGGCGTTCAGCCGGGGTTCAGCCCGGCGGGCGTAGACGTCGTTCAGGTCGGACGCCGCGCTCTCCCGTCCCTCGAAGCGGCGGCCGGCTCGATGGAACGACACGCCCATCGGCGGCGCGTCACCTTCGGGTGGCGCGCCGTTTCCATGCAGGCGGTTCCACATGCGCCGTTTCCGCGACTGGCGGCGCCGATCGCGCTTGCCAGCCGCCTCGGCCTTCCGCACCTTCCGCGCCGATGGGAATCCGCTCGAGTCTCAGGCGACGGCTGCGCGTGGACTGGGACCCGGTCCATGCGCTGCGCGTCGTCATCCAGACCCTGATCCGCGCCCTGGTCCGGCTGTGGGGCCGCGACGTCATGCTGTTCACCGGCGGCGTCTCCTTCTTCGTGATGCTGGCCATCTTCCCGGCGCTGGCGATCATGGTCGGCGTCTACGGCCTGCTCGCCGATCCGGCCCAGGCGGCGAGGGAAGGGGAGGCGCTGTCGCGGCTGATGCCGGTGGGCGCGCGCGACATCTTCCGCAGCGAGCTCCTGCGCCTGACCACCGCTTCCCACGCCAGCGTCTCCACCCAGAGCGGACTGGCCCTGCTGATCGGCGTCTATGCGGCGCACCGCGGCTTCAAGGCGCTGCTGGCCGGGCTCTCCTTCATCCACGACGAGGACAAGCCGCGCGGCTTCGTCGGTTTCAACGTGCTGGCGCTGGTCGTGCTGATCGCCACCTTCAGCGCGCTGGGCCTGGTCTCGGCGGTGTTCTTCGGCCTGCGGGTGCTGGGCTCGGCCTTCGAACTGCGGCCGCTGCGCGGCGTCTCCTGGCTGTACAGCGAGTGGACCTGGGCCAGCGCGGCGCTCAGCCTGGGCCTGGGCTGTATCTACCGCTTCGCCATGTCCAGCCGGCCGGTCGATTGGCGCGCCTCGGCGATCGGCGGGGTGAGCGCGGCGGCCTTGTGCCTCGGCGCCTCCTGGGCGATCGCCTTCTACGTCGAGCAGGTGGCGCACCTGGGCGCGACCTACGGCTCGATCGCCACCGTGGTCGTGTTCCTGATCTGGCTCTCCTGGAACGTGAACGCCATCTTCTTCGGCGGCGCCCTGGCGACCGAGGTCGAGCAGGCGCTGGACGCGCTGTCCATCCACGACCGGCCGCTGCTCTCCGACCTGCGCGGCTCCAAGCCGCTGGTCTGGCCGCCAAAGGGGTGAGCTACCCCGAGCCTTCCCACGGCGGCTCGTAGTTTTCCGCCTGCCCGAACGGGTTGAGGATGTCCCAGGGCTCGTCCGGCGGGCAGGGGCTCGCGGCCAGGGGGCGCTCGCCGCGCCGGGGTGCGACGGGTAGTCGGTGTTGCGGTTGGCCCCCGATCTCTGAACGGCTAAACCTGCACCCTGCAGCGCCGCGTGCGAGCGGCGGGATCGCCTGGCCGCCGACCCGAGGAGCGGATCTATGTCTCCAACGCCCACATCGACGTGTCCTACGGGGCCTTGCGCCTGTTGAACCCTGCGCTGAAGCCGGCCAGCACCCTGACGCCGGTCAGGCCGCTGGGGGTTTCGTTGGAGGCCTACCGCGACCAGTGGCGGCGCGACGTCGAACAGGTGGAGGCTCACGCGTGAAGGCCGCTTCAGCGCTCGATTACCGCGAGCTTGCGCGCCGCCGGCTGCCGCGCTTCCTCTTCGAGTACATCGACGGCGGCTCCTACGCCGAGGTGACGCTCCGGCGAAACGTCGAGGACCTGGAGCGGGTCGCTCTGCGCCAGCGGGTGCTGCGCGACGTCTCCCGGCTGGATCTGACGACCGAGCTGTTTGGCCAGCAGCTCGCGCTGCCGGTGGCGCTCGGCCCGATCGGGCTCGCCGGGATGAACGCCCGCCGGGGCGAGGTGCAGGCGGCGCGCGCCGCTGAGGCGGCCGGCGTTCCGTTCTGCCTGTCGACGGTCTCGGCCTGTCCTCTGGACGAGGTGGCCCGCGGCGTGACGAAGCCCTTGTGGTTCCAGCTCTACATGATCCGCGACCGCGCCTTCATGCGCGACCTGCTCGCCCAGGCGCGGGCGTTCGGCTGCTCGGCTCTGGTCTTCACTGTCGACATGCCGGTGCCGGGCTCCCGGTACCGCGACTATCGCTCTGGACTGGCCGGCGCGCAGGGCTTCGGCGGCATGGCCCGGCGGCTGGGGCAAGCGATGCTGCGGCCGGGCTGGGCGTGGGACGTGGGCCTGCTCGGCCGGCCGCACAGCCTGGGCAACCTCGCCCCGGTGCTGGGGCGCAACACCGGGCTGGAGGACTTCTTCGCCTGGATGCGCGACAACTTTGACCCGTCGATCTCGTGGCGCGACCTCGAATTCATCCGCAGCGAATGGACGGGACCGCTGATCATCAAGGGCGTCCTGGACGTCGAGGACGCGCGCGAAGCGGTGAAGCTGGGCGCCGACGGGCTCGTCGTGTCCAATCACGGCGGGCGGCAGCTCGACGGGGTGTGCTCGACCGCCCAGGCCCTGCCGGCGATCGCCGAGGCGGTGGGCGGCGAATTGACGGTGCTGGCGGATGGCGGCGTCCGCTCGGGCCTCGACGTTGTGCGCATGCTGGCGCTGGGGGCCAAGGGCGTGCTGCTCGGGCGCGCCTGGGCCTACGCCCTGGCGGGCGGGGGGCAGGCCGGCGTGGCCCACGTCCTTGCGCTCATCGAGGCGGAGATGCGGGTCGCGATGGCGCTTACCGGCGTCACGCGGATCGATCATTAAATCGCGACGCTGTTCAGCTTGGCCGATGAGCGAAAAGCGCTATAGCTGATTCATTCCGCTTGCTGCCGGGCGCGGAGGCGTTTTGGGGAGCGACCTGATTGATGCACGCGAGCGAACGCGAGCGGCTTATCTTCGAGATGATTGAAAGCGGTGGCTTCGTATCGTTCCAGGAGCTCGACTCCCGCCTGGACGCCTCGCCGGCCACCATACGCCGCGACCTTGAGCGGCTCGCCCAGCAAGGCCGCGTGACGCGCGTCCGCGGCGGTGCGCGGCTCATCGATCACCGGGCGGTTGAGGCGGCCGGGCCCCCGGTCCGTCTCGGCGGCGTGCCCTTTCACGAAAACATCGATCGCCGCCCGCGCGAGAAGGCGGCGATCGGCAAGGCGGCCGCCGCCCTCTGCCGACCGGGCGAGGCGGTCATGATCGACGGCGGGTCGACCACCTTGCAGATGTGCCCGCACCTCGCCGGCCTCAATCTGCAGGTCTTGACCAACTCCCTGCACATCGTGAACGCGCTGCTGCCGCTGCCGGGCGCCCAGATCCTGGTCCCCTCGGGCACGGTGTTTCGCGAGCAGAACATCATCCTTGCGGCCGAGGGCGAAGAGAGCATGCCGCGCTTCCACGCGCCGCGGCTGTTCATGGGCGCGGCGGCCATCGGTCCGCAGGGTCTCATGCAGGCCGACGTCGTGCTCGTGGCCGCCGAACGTCGACTGATCGAGCGGGCCGACGAAATCATCGTGCTGGTCGACAGCTCCAAGTTCCAGGGGCCCTCGGGGCACGTGGTCTGCGAGCTCGCGGAGATCGACACGGTCGTCAGCGACAGCGGCGTGTCCGAGCGGGACCGGGACGTCCTCGAGGCGGCCGGCGTGAACCTGATGATCGCGGAATAGAGCAGGTTGCGGCGCCTCCAATGCCCGCCGTCCGCGGTCCGCCGCCGCAGCGGATTTGTCCCCTGGCGCACAGTGCCAGAAGCGGTGGCGGCTCCGCCGCGGCGCCGGCAAGGTCGTGATGGACCACACGTGCTCACCGCCATCTGAGGGCCCGCGCATGGGGATGGCATGCAGTTCCTCAGCGTCTTCGTCATACGTCTTCGTCATACAGGTCCGCCAAAAAATCGAGCCGGACCTTAGCCAACCAGCGCTGATCCTCACTGAGCCCGGCGTCGGCTACGGTGGATGGGTAGGGCAGGGCAGGTCGGGTTGAGCAGGTCGTGGCGATGTGGGAGTCTGGCTTGAGTGGACTCTGCCGAGGCCGTGCGACGATATGCACGGGAACGTGATTGAGCCGAATTTCTCAATGAATTCCGAAACGTAGGTTTTCAACGCTGCCGTTGACGGTATTTAGTCCACCAGCCGAAAATTCTACGGGTGAATTCAGCTGCTTATGCTCACAGGAAACCATCGAGTGGGAGTAGCGGGGCTGTAGATTTATAGGAAAAACAATAGCTTGCAACC
>CBJNAS010000173.1:0-6693 GCA_966434565.1 uncultured Phenylobacterium sp. | reverse complement strand
CGTAGAGGCAATCGTCCCCGATCAGGTTCAGCGCGCCGGCGATCCAGCGCCCGCCGCGGCGGGCCATGATCAACAGCACGCGGTCGGCCATCCGCTCGTGCAGCAGGCTGAAGAACCGCCGGTTCAGATAGGGCCGGCCCCATTTGCGCGAGCCGGTGTCCATGTAGAAGGTGAAGAAGGCGTCCCAGTGCGCCGGCGTGAGGTCCGGGCCGGTCAGCTGGACAATCTCCAGGCCCGCCTGGGCTTCGCGGCGCTCGCGGCGGATGGTCTTGCGGCGGCCCGAGGAGAGCGCGCCCAGAAAGTCCTCGAAGCTCGCATAGCCGGCGTTGCGCCAGTGGTATTGCTGGCCCTCGCGCAGGGCGAGGCCCTGGGTCCCCATCCAGCGCCACTCCTCCTCGGTCGGGAAGGTCACGTGCAGGGACGAGGCGCCGAAACGCTCGCAGACCGCCAGCGCCCCGCCCAGCAGCACCGCCCGCGCCTCGCCGGGATCGACGTCCGGGCGCGTCAGCAGGCGCGCGCCGGTCACCGGCGTGAACGGCGCGGCGCTGAGCAGCTTCGGATAGTAGCGTCCGCCCGCCCGCTCATAGGCGTCGGCCCAGGCGTGGTCGAAGACGTATTCGCCCTGGCTGTGGGACTTCAGATAGAGCGGCATCACCGCGGCGATCCGGCCGGTCTCGTCCTCGACGCTCAGGTGCTGCGGCCCCCAGCCGGCGCGCTCGACCGCGCAGCCGGCCTCCTCGGCGCTGTCCAGGAAGTCGAAACTGATGAAGGGATTGCCGGCATAGGCGGGATTGCCGGCGCAGGCGTCCCAGGCCTCGCGGCCGATCTCGGCCATGCGGCGATGCGCCCGGACCGCCGGCTTCAGGACCGCCGGCTTCAGACTCACGGGCGGAAGCCCTCGAAGATGAAGTTGTCGCAGGCGTCCTGCACCGCCGCCCACTGGCCCGGCTCGCGCACCGTCCAGGCCACGACCGGCAGGCCCTGGGCGCGATGGCGCGCGGCCGCCTCGCCGGGCAGCACGTCGAGGCCGAGCGCGAGGAAATGCGGCCGGGCGATCGACACCTGCTCCAGCCGCGCATAGGCCGCGCGCTGCTCCGGCCCCAGACCCTTGGCGTCGCGGTACGACGAGCTGTCGAGGCCGCGCAGCACGCCAGGGAAGCGCTCGGCGAACCAGGCGTGGGAATAGGGATTGAAGCCGATCACCGCGACCGGCCCGGCATGGTCCATGATGATCTCGTGCGCCCTCTGCTCCAGCGGCCCCACCTGCCCCGGCGGCGTCTTCAGCTCCACCAGCACCAGGGCGCGGCGGCCGACCAGGGCCAGCACCTCCAGCAAGGTGGGGATCCGCTCCTCGGTTCCCGCGAGCTTGAGCTGGGCGAGGTCGGCCGCGGTCCGGTCGCAGAGCCGGCCCGGCGTCCCGGTCATCCGGCTCAGGTCGTCGTCGTGGAACACCATGGCCTCTCCGTCGGCGGAGAGCTGGATGTCGAGCTCGATCCCGTAGCCTCCCGCGCAGGCGGCCTGGAAAGCGGCAAGCGAGTTCTCCGGCGCCCCGTCAGGGGCCCACAGCCCCCGGTGCGCCACCGGCGGGGCGAACAGCCGGTCCCACGCCTCGCCGAAACGGCTGCTCACGGACGCAGCGCCACCACCGCGTCCACCTCGACCGCGAAGCCCAGCGGCAGACGGTAGACGCCCACCGCCGAGCGGGCGTGGCGGCCCGCCTCGCCGAACGCCTCGACCATCAGGTCGGAGGCGCCGTTCACCACCTGGGGGATGTCGAAGAAGCCGGGGCCCGCCTGGACGAAGCCGCCCAGCTTGACCACGCGCGCGATCCGGTCGAGGTCGCCCTCGCAGGCCGCCTTCATCTGGGCGATCAGGTTGATGCCGCACAGCCGCGCGGCGCGCTTGGCGGTCTCGGCGTCGACCTCCTCGCCCACCACGCCCTTGATCCCGCCGGAGGCGTCGGTCGACACCTGGCCGGAGATGTGCAGCAGCTCGCCCTGACGGACGAAGGGCACGTAGTTGGCGACGGGGGCGTTCGGCTGCGGCAGCGTGATCCCCAGCGCGGCGAGGCGGTCTTCGATCTGCGACATGTCCCAGGTCTAGCCCAGGGAAAAGGCCCGGACCAGAGGTCCGGGCCTGACCAGAGGCTGTGCCGCAGATACGCGCGGCGCAGCGGTACTAAAACGGGTCGCTCAGGCTCAGCGGGCCGCCTGCAGCTTTTCCACGAGGTCGGTGACGCGCTCGTTCAGCGGCTTTACGCTGTCCTTGACAGAGGCGGAGACGGTCTCGGTCAGCTTGCCGAACTCGGAGATGTAGGTTTCGAGGAAGGACTTGGCGAAGCCGGTCTGCAGCTCGACGACTTCCTGCACGCTCTTGGCCGAGGCCAGCGAGCGGGCGGCGGACACCTGTTCGTCGAAGGTCTTCTTGGAGAAGGCCAGCGCCTGGGCGCCCACGGTCTCGGCGCCCTTGGTCGCCGCGGTCACGGACGCGACCAGGGCTTCCAGGTTCTTCTTGGATTGGGAGTTCGCCTCGTTGATCGCGGCGAGGGTCTTCTCGACGCCGTCCTTGAAGGCGGTGCTCGAGGCGACGGTGAACTGTTCGACGGTCGACTTGGCCGTTTCGGCGGCGGACATGGAGAATCTCCTGGGTCGTTGACGGCGCGGGTTCACCGCAGGTGCAAAAGTCGCGAAAAACGCTTGAACGACGCCGCTTTGTTTCGCATTGCGGCACACGTGTCAAGGGAATTTTGTGCACTGCACAATGAGGTTTGCGCCGCACGCCATCACGGTTGCGTGAGACCCGAGCGTGGCAACGCGACAATTGTGCGCGTTCAAGAGCTGTTTACAGGTGAGCAACCGTAAGCGTGCCATGCTAAGGAGGATTCACGAGCGGCGAGGCCCGCTCCAACCTCTTGATTCGACGGACGAAGCATGTCGCGTACCGCTCGCCGCCTGATGGTGTCCCTAGGCCTTGCCGCAGCGACTCTGTTCGCAACTGCGGCGCCGCCGGCCCAGGCGCAGATCCCCTCCTTCCGCAGCCTGCTGGCGGCGTCGGAAAGCAAGTACGCCGCGATCGTCGTGGATGCGAAATCCGGCGAGGTGCTCTACGCCAACCACGCGGAAAACCCGCGCTACCCGGCCTCGCTCACCAAGATGATGACGCTCTACCTCACCTTCGAGGCGCTGGCGTCGGGCAAGCTGCATCTGGACGACCGGGTGACCTTCTCGCCGCATGCGTCGGCCCAGGCCCCGACCAAGCTGAACGTGTCGCCCGGCGACTCGGCGACCGTCGAGCAGGCGATCGAGGGCATGGCGATCCTCTCGGCCAACGACGCGGCCATGGCCATGGCCGAGAAGCTGGGGGGGACCGAGGGCCGGTTCACCGCGCTGATGACCCTGCGCGCCCAGGAGCTGGGCATGCAGACCACCCGCTTCGTCAATCCGAACGGCCTGCCCGACAGCCGCAACATCTCCAGCGCCCGGGACCTGGCGATCCTGTCGCGGGCGCTGATGCGCGACTATCCGCAGTACTACCACTACTTCAGCCAGACCGGCTTCTCGTTCCACGGCCGCTGGATCCAGGGCCACAACCACCTGCTGGGCAAGGGCATCGACGGGCTGAAGACCGGCTACACCCGCACGTCCGGCTTCAACATCGCCATCTCCGGCGTGAAGGACGGCCGGCGCCTGGTGGTGGTGGTGATGGGCGGCCCCAGCGTCGCCTCACGCGACCAGAACGCCGAGGACCTGCTGCTCACCGGGTTCGATGTCATGTCCCGCCGCGCCAAGGGCGACATGAACGTCACCGTGGCGCAGAACCTGTCCGAGCCGCTCGCCGCCGGTCCCGTGCAGCGGCCGCCGAGCGAACAGGGCGACGGCGACCAGGACAGCCTGAAGATCGTGCTGGCCGATGCGACCCCGCCGCCCCGCTCCACCAAGCTGCAGGTCATGCAGCCGGCCCCGGTCGAGCGCGCCCAGCCGCGCACGCGCCACGCCCGCGCCGACTATGCGGTGCAGGTCGGCGAGTTCCGGTCCCGGACCGAGGCCCGTCGCCAGATCGCCTTCGTCCAGAACCGCTTCGGCCGCCACCTGGGCGACGCCGAAGGCGGGGCGGAGCGCGCCGGCCGCCGCTACCGCAGCGTCTTCTCCGGTCTCTCCGAGACCGAAGCCCGCGCCACCTGCCGCGCCATGCGCGCCCGGCGCCTGGCCTGCGAGGTCGTCGAAGACTAAGCCTGCCCGGCGCCAAAAGACTGATCCGGCGGCAATATTTCAGACCCAAGGCGCAGCCGGACCAAGGCCTCGAAGTCAGGCCGCCCAGCAGCGGACGAAGCCGACGAGGAAAGCGACAGACACTGATCGATGTGAAGAGCTTGACCTAGAATTCGCGCGCATAGTCGCATCATCGCCTGGAGGATGGATCATGTGGACCACGGAAAGCGCCGCATCGCTCCTCCTGCAGACCCTGGAGAGAAGCCTGCGGCTGGATGCGAACACGGCTCAGGCGGTCGAGCGGGCGTGCGGCCCGGTCCAGGCTCATCGTGCAGGCGATCCGCTGCCCGGCGACACCGCATCGCGCGCCTTCCTGGTGCTTTCCGGCTGGGCGGCGGAGGAACGCGACTTTTCCGACGGCCGGCGCCAGATCCTGCGCTTGCTGGTGCGCGGCGACTTGGCCGGCTTGCGCGCAGGGCCGCCGCAGACAGGCGCCCAGGTCACCGCCCTGACCGACCTCGTGGTCGCCGACGTGACCCGCGTCCGCCACCTGGTCCAGGACGCCCACGCCGAGACGGACCTCGGGCTCGCCTGGCGCCGCCTCATTGAAGCCGAGGACGCCGCAGTGCTGCGCCATCTCCTGCGCCTGGGACGCCTCTCCGCGTTCGAGCGCACCACCCAGCTGCTGATCGAGCTGTTCGAGCGGACCACGGTCGCGGGCCTGGCGCGCGGGCCGGTGATGCCCATGCCGCTGACCCAGAAGCAGCTGGCCGACCACCTCGGCCTGAGCGTCGTCCACGCCAATCGTGTGCTGCAGCAGCTGCGGCGGGGCGGCTACGTCGAGCTCAGGACACGGCAGATCGCGTTCAAGAATCTCGCCGCCCTGGCGGCGATGTCCTGGTACCGGCTGGGGACCTGCGCCGCGCCGGCGACGATCCTGGACGCCGTGGGGGCCCACGCCTGAGACCGCCGCCTCTCAATGCCGCAGCTCGAGCGAACCGATAGAGTTGAGCGTCACGCCCCCGACGAACCGGCCAGGGCCTCGATCAGCCCCGCACGCAGATCGCGCATGTCCACCGGCTTGGTCAGCTGCGGCCGGTCGCGCCAGGGCGGCGGCAGGACATCTCCGTCATAGCCGGTGAGGAAGATGAAGGGCGTCCGCTTCGCCGCCAGCAGCTCGGCGAGCGGAAAGACCAGCTCGCCTTCGAGGTTGACGTCCAGCAGGGCCGCGTCGAGCGGGCCGGCCTCGATCAGCGCGCGGCCCTGGGCCAGGTCCGGCGCGGGTCCGGCCACCTCGGCGCCCATCCGGCGCAGCTGTTCGGACAGCTCGGCGGCGATCAGATAGAGGTCCTCGACCACCAGGACCCGCCGTCCGGCCAAGGTCCGCGAAGCGGTCTCATTCATGCGACGCTCTCCTCATCCGAGGCGTCCAGGTCGGCGATCCTGTCGGTCAGCGGCAGCTCGATGCTGGCCCTCACGCCGCCGCGCGTGAACTCCAGCGAGGTGGATGCGCCGAGCTCGTAAGGCAGGCCACGCTCGATCAGTTCCCGGCCGAAACCGGATCGTGATGGGGACAGGTCCAGGGCGCGAACGCCGGTCTCGCGCCATTCGAGCACCAGCTGGCGGCCCTTGGCGGTGTTCACTCGCCGCCAGCGGACCGCAAGACGTCCGTTCGGCTCCGAGAGCGCGCCGTACTTCACCGCATTGGTGGTGAGCTCGTGCAGCGCCAGAGCCAGCGCCTCGGCCGCTTCGCGGCGCAGCCGCACCGGCGGCCCATCGATCTCCAGCTGCTCCTCGCGCGCGGCGACGGCCACCAGCTCGTCACGGACCACCTCCTCCAGGTCGATGGTGCTGACCCCCGAGCGGCTGAAGACGCTCTGGGTGCGAGCCAGGGTGTCGAGGCGACCGTCGAGCGAGGCGGCGAGGTCGTCCACGCTGGTGGAGCTGCGCACCGTGCGGGCCACCACCGAGCGCACCACGCCCAGGATGTTGCGCACGCGGTGCTGCAGCTCGCCCAGCAGCATGGTCAGGCGGGTCTCGGTCTGCTTGCGGCGGGTGACGTCCTGCACCACGCCCAGCATGCGCCGACCGCCTCCCGAACGCTCCATCCGGCCGCTTTCCGCCAGCCAGCGGACTGCGCCGTCGGGCATGAGCACGCGCCATTCGACATTGAGCTCCCCGGTGACCGCGGCCTCCTCGCGCGCGGCGCTGTAGGCCTCGCGGTCCTCCGGATGGATCCGGCGGTCGGCCAGCGGCGGCGGAATCTCGCCCGGCGGCAGACCCCAGAGCTGATAGACCACCGGCGACCACCAGGTCTCGTCGCGCTCCAGGTTCCACTCCCAGACGCCGACGCCCGCCAGTTGCTGGGCCTCGCCGAAGCGCCGCTCGCTGGCCCTGAGCGCCGCCTCCGCGCGCGCCGTGCCGGTGATTTCCAGGAAGGTCACCACGACGCCGGCGATGAAGTTGTCGACGCTGCGGTAGGGCA
>CBJNAS010000172.1:0-6705 GCA_966434565.1 uncultured Phenylobacterium sp. | reverse complement strand
TGATCGGCTACGACGACGCGCTCGACTGCTGGGGCGTGCACGGCGTGGGCGGCGCGACCGGCGCCATCCTGACCGGCGTCTTCGCCTCGAACTCGGTCAACTCCCTGTCCAAGGGGTGGATCCACGACCACAACCCGGGCCAGATGATCCTGCAGCTCGAGGACGTGGCCGGCACCTTCATCTACTGCCTGGTGGTGACCTTCGTGATCCTGCTGGTCATCAAGTACACGATCGGCCTGCGCGTCAGCGAAGAGGTCGAAGTGGAAGGTCTCGACATCAACCTGCACGGCGAAGTCGTCCAGGCCTGATCCAGACCACTGCTGGAAAAGCTCGCCGAACGGGGGTCCTTCAGGGCCCCCGTTTTGCTTTGTTATTTCCCTCCTCTGCGCCGAACGCCCCCTCCGTCTCCCGCCTAGCGGCGGGAGCCACCTCCCCCGCTGCGCGGTGGAGGATCTGGAGCGTCAAGATGCTCCACCGCTCAGCGGGGGAGCTGTCGCCGAAGGCGACTGAGGGGGCGTTCAGGCCCTCGAGCCGAGTTGTGTGAATCCCGTAGCCATCAAGGGGAGGGAAGCGCTACCCCCAGGGCCCGCCCAGGCGGCAGCGGCGGACCCACCAGCCGGGCGCCATCGCCTCCAGTCGCTCGGCCAGGCCCTCGGCCTCGATGTCGCCGGCGCACAGGGCGAAACAGGTGCCGCCCGAGCCGGAGACGCGCGCCAGCAGGGTCTCAGGCTCGCCGGCGAGGGTCTCCAGCACCGCGCCCACCTCGGGCTCCACGGCGATCGCCGGCGCCTCCAGATCGTTGCGCTGGGCTGCGAGCCAGGCGGCGAGCTCGGTGGCGTCTTCGAAGGCCGCGGGCATGGCCGGGCGGGCGATATCCCCGAACGCCTCCGAGGCGTCCAGCTGGCGGTAGACGGCCGGAGTCGAGACCGGTACGCGCGGATTGACGAGGACGGCGTCGAGGACCGGAAGGGCGGGCGCCTCGGAGAGCCGCTCGCCGCGGCCCTCGGCGATCACCGGGCGGCCCCAGAGGCAGGCCGCGCCATCGGCGCCCAGGCTGGCGGCGATGTCCTCCAGCGCCGCATCGCCGATCTCGACCCCCAGGGCCTCGCGCAGCAGGCGCAGCGCGGCGCCCGCGTCGCTGGAGCCGCCGCCCAGGCCCGCGGCCACGGGCAGCTCCTTGTCCAGGATCAGGCGCGCCGGGGCGAGCGGCTGGCGGGCTCGGGCGATCAACGCGCGCGCGGCGCGCAGCACCAGGTTGTCCTTCCCGGCCTGCTCCCCGCCCGCGAAGGGGCCGCGAACGACGAGCTCAAGTGCCGGCGCCTCCTGAGGGGTCAGGTGGTCGCCGACGTCGGCGAAGGCCATCAGGCTGCAAAGGGGATGGTAGCCGTCCGCCCCCGGGGGCCCTACGTGCAGGAAGAGGTTGACCTTGGCCGGCGCGAAAGCAGCTGCAGCCACGGGCTATTCGCCAGTCATCTTATTCACCCGCCATCTTCGGCGGCGGGCCGTCGGTGCCGAGCGGCGAGGCGAGCTTGCCCTCCACCGAGGCGCGGATCTTGGCGTCCGGTCCCAGAGACAGCACGCGGCGCCACTGGAACAGCGCCTCGTCTTTGCGGCCGATCTTCCAGTAGGCGTCGCCCAGGTGGTCGTTGACCTCCGGATCGCCCGCGTCGAGCTCGACCGCCTGCTCCAGCGTCTCCACGGCGTGGCCGTAATCGCCGAGCTTGAAATAGGCCCAGCCCAGCGAATCGACCATGGCCCCGGAGCGGGGATTGGCGGCCACCGCCCTCTGCACCATGGCCATGGCCTCCTGCAGCCGCACGCCCCGGTCGATCCAGGAGTAGCCCAGGTAGTTGAGCAGCTCCGGCTCGTCGGGCTTGAGCTTCAGCGCCACCTGGAGGTCCGTTTCCGCCTCCGGCCAGCGGCCGAGCTTCTCCAGCGAAACCGCCCGGCCGAAGTAGAGCCGCCAGTCGGGCTTGGGCGCCTGCTTGATCAGCTCGCTCATCAGCGCCGCGGATTCGGCGTAGCTCTCGCCGGACCGCAACAGGTCCGCCAGCGTCAGCCGGGCGTCGAAGTCGCCGCCGGCGGCGGCGGTGCGCGCGATCTTCTGGGCGGTGGCGTGGTCACCGCCCTCCTCATAGGTCCAGGCGAGCTTGCCCTGGGCCGCCAGATAGACGTCCGTCCCCGGCCGCACATGGGCGTAGGCGCCGCGCGCGGCCTCGACGTCGCCGCTGGCCGCCATCACGTCGCCCACCATAACCCAGGCCTCGTCGCGCTCGGGATCCAGCCGCAGCAGCAGGCGCAGGTAGGCCAGCGAGATCTGACTCTGCTTGGCCGCGATCATGGTGGCGATCGGCGCGAGCAGGGCCTGGGCCGCGCCCTGCCGCAGGGTCGGCGCCGGCGGCGCGGGCTTGCCGTTCGCCGCGCGCGTTTTCGCCGCCGCCAGCGCCGGGCTGTCGCCGCCACCCTGGCCGAGCGCGGCCTCGTAGAGCGCCACCGCATCCAGCCGTCGGCCGCGCCGCTCCAGGAAGGCGCCATAGGTCAGCACGGCCATCTCGCTGGACGTCTCGCCGCTGGCGGCTTCCTTCAGGTCGGTCTCGGCCTCGTCGTAGCGCTTGGCCCGCTCGAACAGCAGCCCCTGGCCCAGCTCGCCCAGGTAGTCGACGGTCTTGTCGCCGCGCACCTCGGGCCTGACCAGGGAGCCCTCGACGTCGCCCGCCATGGCCGCCGCCCAGGGCGCCAGCAGGGCCGCGGCGGCCTTGTGCGGAAAGGCGATCGCCGGCGTGGTGAGCTGGGCGTGGGCTTCCTTGCCCTTGTCCTCGGCCATCAGCTCGACGCCGCGCACCAGGGCGCCCATGCGCTTGGCGGCCTCCGAGGCGTCCTCGCCGGCGGGGGCCAGCGCCGTCGCGCGGGCGATGTCGCCCGACAGCAGGGCCGCGGTGAAGGCCTTCTCCGAAACCGTCTCGTCGGCCCCGGGCGCGGCGCGCGCGGCGTCGAAGAAGCGCGCCGCGTCCTGGCTGCGGCCGTCGTTCAGCGCCCCCTGCCCAGCCAGGTACATGCCGTAGGCGGTCTCCGCCGGCGGGGGATCGGCCTGGGCCTGCGGAGCCTGGGGCCGTCCCAGGCCCGCGCAGCCGCCGAGAAGGACGAGCGGGGCGGCGAAGAGGAGAAGCGAACGGCGCATGGGATGACCTTCGATCGCGCGGCGCGCCGCGGCAAGCGCGGCGTCCGGTCACATGTTCGGATAGTTCGGCCCGTCCCCGCCCTGGGGCGTGGTCCAGTCGATGTTCTGCGACGGATCCTTGATATCGCACGTTTTGCAGTGGACGCAGTTCTGGAAATTGATCTGAAAGCGCGGGTTCTGGCCCGCATCGTCGTAGAGCACCTCATAGACCCCGGCCGGGCAGTAGAGGCGGGCCGGCTCGCCGTACTTCGGCAGATTGACCGAAATGGGGACGCTCGGGTCCTTCAGCTTCAGGTGCGCCGGCTGGTTCTCGTCATGGTTGGTGTTCGACAGGAACACCGAGGAGAGCTTGTCGAAGGACAGAACCCCGTCCGGCTTGGGATAGACGATCGGCTTGTAGTCCTTGGCCAGGCCGGTGGACGCCGCATCGCTCTTGCCGTGCTTCAGCGTGCCGAACAGCGAGACGCCGCCCAGGATGTTGGTCGTGTGCATGTCGAACATGCCCAGCACCCCGCCCAGCATGGTGCCGTACTTTGAGAGCAGCGGCTTGGCGTTGCGCACCTTGCGCAGCTCCTGGCCGATCCAGGAGCCGCGGACCGCGGTCTCGAAGTCGGCGAGCTCGTCGCCGGCGCGCCCCGCCTGGATGGCGGCGAAGGCCTGCTCGGCGGCGATCATGCCGCTCTTCATGGCGATGTGGCTGCCCTTGATCCGCGGCACGTTCAGCATCCCGGCGCTGTCGCCCAGCAGCACCCCGCCCGGGAAGGCGAGCTTCGGCATCGACTGCAGCCCGCCCTCGGCGATGGCGCGCGCGCCATAGGCGATGCGCTTGCCGCCTTCCAGGTGCTTGGCGATGTCCGGATGGTGCTTGAAGCGCTGGAACTCGTCGAACGGCGAGAGCCAGGGATTCTTGTAGTTCAGGTGCACCACATAGCCGATGGCCACGTAGTTGTCGCCGAAGTGGTAGAGGAAGCTGCCGCCGCCGGTCTTGTCGTCCAGCGGCCAGCCGACACTGTGCTGAACGTAGCCCGACCGGAACACCGCGTCCGGCACCTGCCACAGCTCCTTCAGGCCGATGCCGTACTTCTCCGGTTCGCGCCCCTCGTTCAGGCCGAACCTCGCCTTCAGAACCTTGGCCAGCGAGCCGCGCACGCCCTCGCCGATGAAGACGTACTTGCCGTGCAGCTCCATGCCGGGCTGATAGTCGGGGCCCAGTTCGCCGTCCTTCGAGAGGCCGAAAACGCCGGCGACGACGCCCTTGACCGCGCCCTCCGGCGTGAACACCAGGTCCGAGCAGGCCATGCCGGGATAGATTTCCACGCCCAGCGCCTCGGCCTGCTGGCCCAGCCAGCGGCAGACGTTGCCGAGCGAAGCCACGTAGTTGCCGTGGTTGTGCAGGAATCCCGGCATCAGCGGCGTCGGCAGGTCGACGGACCCTTGCGGCCCCAGCACGAGCCAACGGTCCGTCGTGACCGGCGTCTCCAGCGGCGCGCCCAGCTCCTTCCAGTCCGGGAACAGCTCGGTCATGCCGACCGGATCGATGACCGCGCCGGAGAGGATGTGGGCGCCGACCTCCGAGCCTTTTTCGAGCACGGCGACGGAGATTTCCGTCCCCGCCTTTTCAGCCAGCTGCTTCAGGCGGATCGCCGCGGCCAGGCCCGAGGGTCCGGCGCCCACGATGACGACGTCGTACTCCATGAATTCGCGTTCGACGCCTTCGCTCATGCCCCGTAGCTCCCTGGCGGCCGCCGGCCCCTCGCCGTTTCACCGCATGCCGTTGATCAATCGCGGGTCTTATCGGAATGTCACCCTGCGGCGGTCAAGCGAGAACCCCCGTGACCTTGCGGATTTCGACACCCTGATGACTGCGCTCCGAGCCGCTTCCCTGGACCCCGCGCTGGAAAGCCTGCTTGCCTTCTGGGCGGACGCGGGCGTCGACGGCATGCTGCTCGAAGCCCCGGTGGACCGCATCGCCGCGGGCCAGATCGCCCGGCCGGCCGCGCGCAAGCCGATCGCCGTCGCGCCCACCCCTCTCGCGCCCCCCCCTCTCGCGCCCGGCATCGTGCGGCCCGGCCAGCCGGACATCGGCGCGGCGATCGCCCAGGCCCAGGCCGCGGCGGCCGCCGCCCAGGACCTGGCGGCGCTGACCGAGGCGATCTCGCAGTTCGAGGGCTGCCCGCTGCGCTTCGAAGGCGCGGCCCGGCAGGCGGTCTTCGCCCGCGGCGCGCCGGACGCGCCGCTGATGGTGATCGGCGAAGGCCCCGGCGCCGAGGAGGACGCGCAGGGCCTGCCCTTCGTCGGCCGGGCCGGCCAGCTGCTCGACCGGATGCTGGCCGCCGCCGGCCTGACCGGCCGGGTGTTCATCACCAACACCGTTTTCTGGCGCCCGCCCGGCAACCGCACGCCGACCGCCCCGGAGCAAATGGTCTGCCGCCCCTTTCTCGAGCAGGCGATCCGGCTGGTGCGGCCAAAGATGCTGCTGCTGGTCGGCGGAGCCTCGGCCAAGTCGATGCTGGCGCGGGAGGAAGGCATCCTTTCGCTGCGCGGCCGCTGGTTCGAATGGCGCACGGCCGCCGGCGACCTCGAGCTGCCGGCCCTGCCGACGCTGCACCCGGCCTTCCTGTTGCGCCAGCCTGCGGCGAAGAAGCGCGCCTGGAACGATTTGTTAACCCTGATCGAGAGACTTGATCGCCCTGAGCGGCCCCAATAGCCTCGCGCTCCAATCGGCGCCCGGGGGGGACGGCCGGTGGATGGGGGCGGCGCGCGCGTGACCACGGGCCTGGCGAAGCGGCTGAGTTTGGCCACCGCAGCGCTCGCCTGCGCGCTGGGCCTCTCGCAAGCGGCCTTCGCCGCGCCCGAGCTCGCCCCCCTGTCGGCCGGCGACGCCGCCCACTACGCCGCCGCCTTCGCCGCCTGCGCCCGCGGCGACTTCATCGACGCCCAGATGCAGACCGTGGGCGTCACCGATCCGAGCCTGATGGGCTACATCGCCTACGACCAGCTGATGCACCCGACCGCCCACAAGGCGAGCTTCGAGGAGCTGACCGGTTGGCTCGCCAGGTTCCGCGACCTGCCGCTCGCCGAGCGCGTGTTCGGCCTGGCGCTGCGGCGCAAGCCGGCCGATGCGGCCGCGCCCCCCACGCCGCCGGTCGCCACGCTCGGCCTGGCGCAGAAGACCGTGGTCGCCGCTCCGCTTTCCGACCGGGCCCGCCGGGCCCGCGAGGCCTTCTACGCCGGCGACCTCGCCCGGGCGGTCGCGCTCGCGCCCGCCGCCGGCGACCGCTGGATCACCGGCCTCGCCGCCTATCGCCTGAAGGCCTACGACGCGGCGCTGACCGCGTTCCGCGACCTGGCGCTGGACGGCTCGGAGGACCCCTGGGTGCGCTCGGCCGCGGCCTTCTGGGGCGCGCGCGCCGCCACCGCGCTGGGCCAGGCCGGCGAAGCGGCGCAGGAGCTGCGGCTCGCCGCCGCCACGCCACAGACCTTCTACGGCATGATCGCCGCCCGCCGGCTGCGCCTGCAGGCGCAGG
>CBJNAS010000171.1:0-6797 GCA_966434565.1 uncultured Phenylobacterium sp. | reverse complement strand
CGGCGCTCTCCAACTTCCTGCGCGACCTCGACCGCTGGCGCGCCGAGGCCGAGCGGCTCGCCCATCCGCGGCTGATGGAGACGGTGCTGGAGGAAAGCGGCTACACCGACGCCCTGCGCCTCGACAAGACCCCCACCGCCCAGACCCGGCTCGAGAACCTCAAGGAGCTGGTGCAGTCGATGGCCAGCTTCGAGACGCTGGAAGCCTATCTGGAGCACGTCTCGCTGGTGATGGACCTCGACCGCGGGCCTGCGGCCGACGCGGTGCAGATCATGACCCTGCACTCGGCCAAGGGCTTGGAGTTCCCCCTGGTCTTCCTGCCCGGCTGGGAAGAGGGTGTCTTCCCCTCCCAGCGAAGCCTGGACGAGAAGGGCGAGAAGGCTTTGGAGGAGGAGCGCAGGCTGGCCTACGTCGGGCTCACCCGCGCGCGGGAAGAGGCGCGCATCACCTTCGCCGCCAACCGCCAAGTCTACGGCCGCTGGACCAGCCAGCTGCCCAGCCGCTTCGTCGACGAGCTGCCGCTGGCCAATGTCGAGGCCTCGTCGGAGACCGGCTACTACGGCGGCGGGCCGGGCATGCAGCAGCACGGCAGCCGCTGGGACGAGAGCCCCTCGTTCGGCGCCGGCTATTCATCGCCCGGCTGGAAACGCGCCCAGGCCAGCGGCTACCGCGGCTCGCACCCCGGCCGCCAGCCGGTGATCGAGGGCGAAGGCCGCCTGGTCGCCGTCTCCGAGAGCTCCGCCGCCAGCGCCTACAAGCGGGGCGACCGCGTGTTCCACGTCAAGTTCGGCTACGGCAAGGTCAGCGGGGTGGAGGGCAACAAGCTCACCGTCCAGTTCGACAAGGCCGGCGAGAAGAAGGTGCTGGACGGGTTCGTGGAGAAGGCGTGAGCCATCCCTCCCGGCGCGCATGACGTCAGGATAGGGGGTTCAGGTACGGCGAGGGGGAAGGGCTTTCTCGCCAACCGGCTCAATGGAGAGGGAAAGCGCCCCTACCCCACCGCATACACCCGCGGCCGCAGCGGCTTCACCCGGACCGCCAGGCCAGGCGCGACGCCGGCGGGGGCGTCGCGGCCGTGGGCTTCGAGCTCCATGTGGCGTCCTTCGATGACGCACTCGATGCGCAGCTTGGGGCCGCGCGTGGCGGCCGCCCGCACCTCAGCGGCCAGCCCTGCGCCGTCGGCCGGGGCGAAGGCAACCTCGTCGGGGCGGAAGAAGACCTCGACCTCGCCCTGCGGGGCGTCCTGCGGCGCCGCCGTCTCCCAGTCCGCCACGCGCAGGCGCCCGTCGGCCACCACGCCCGGCAGCCGGCACGCCGCGCCGAGGAAGTCGTAGACGAACGGATTGGCCGGCAAATCGTAGAGCTCGCTAGGGACGCCCAGCTGCACCAGCTCGCCGTCCTTCAGGATCGCCACCCGGTCGGCGAGGTCCAGCGCCTCCTCCTGGTCGTGGGTGACGAAGACGGTGGTCACGCCCGCGCGGTCATGCAGGTCACGCAGCCAGCGGCGCAGGTCGCGGCGCACCTGGGCGTCGAGCGCGCCGAACGGCTCGTCGAGCAGCAGCAGCCTGGGCTCGATCGCCAGCGCGCGCGCCAGCGCCACCCGCTGGCGCTGGCCGCCGGAGAGCTGGGCCGGGAAGCGCTTCTCGAGCCCCTCCAGTTGGACGAGCGAGAGCAGGTGCGCGACGCGCTCCTTGACCTCGGCGGCGGAGGGCCGCTCGGCGCGCGGCCGCACGTTGAGGCCAAAGGCGATGTTCTGGGCCACGGTCATGTGGCGGAACAGGGCGTAGTGCTGGAACACCATGCCCACCCGCCGGCGGCGCACCGGCAGCGACAGGAAGTCCTCGCCGTCGAAGCGCACCTCCCCCGCCTCCGGCTTCTCCAGGCCCGCCAGCACCCGCAGCAGGGTGGTCTTGCCCGAGCCCGAAGGGCCGAGCAGCGCCAGGAACTCCTTGTCGCGGGCCTGTAGCGAAACGTCCTTCAGGGCCGGGAACCGGCCGAAGGCCTTGGAGACGCCGCGGATCTCGAGGGAGCGGGGTGAGGATTCAGTGTCTGCGGCTGGCTGCGAGTTCACCGGCGTGTCGCCATTCGAGGACGGTCTTGAGGACCAGGGTGACGAGGCCGAGCGAGGCGAGGACGGAAGCTGCCGCGAAGGCGCCGACGAAGTCATAGTCATTGTAGAGCACCTCCACGTGCAGGGGGAGCGTGGTCGTAAGTCCCCGGATGTGGCCGGAGACGACCGACACGGCGCCGAATTCCCCCATGGCGCGCGCGTTGCAGAGCAGGACGCCGTAGAGCAGCGCCCAGCGGATGTTGGGAAGGGTGATCTTCCAGAAGGTGGTGAAACCGGACGCGCCCAGCGTCAGCGCGGCGGCCTCCTCGTCCACGCCTTGGTCCTGCATCAGCGGGATGAGCTCGCGGGCGACGAATGGGAAGGTGACCAGGATGGTCGCCAGCACCAGGCCCGGCAGGGCGAAGATGATCTTGACGTCGTGGTCCGTGAGCCACTCGCCGAACCAGCCCTGGGCGCCGAACAGCAGCACCCAGACCAGGCCGGAGACCACCGGGGAGATGGAGAACGGCAGGTCGATCAGGGTGAGCAGCAGGGCCTTGCCCTTGAACTCGAACTTGGCGATCGCCCAGGCCGCCGCCACGCCGAAGGCGGCGTTCAGCGGCACCGAGATGGCCGCCACGATCAGGGTGAGCCGCACGGCGGCGAGCGCGTCGGGCTCGTGCAGCGCGGCGAGCGCCGCGCCCACACCCTTGGAGAAGGCGCCCTGGAAGACGGTGGCGAGCGGCAGGACGACGAGGGCGGCCATCGCCGCCACCGAGGCGGCCAGCAGCGCCGGGGCGATGCCGGGCAGGCGGACGGTTGCGGGCTGGCTCATTTGCGCACCCGCCGGGCGATGACGAGCTGGGCCGCGTTGATCACGATCAGCGCGCCGAAGGAGATCAGCACCATGGCCAGGCCCACGGCGGCGGCCCCGGCGTAGTCGTACTGCTCGAGCTTGATGACGATCAGCAGCGGCGCGATCTCGGTCTTCATCGGCATGTTGCCGGCGATGAACACCACCGAGCCGTATTCGCCGACGGCGCGGGCGAAGGCCAGGGTCACGCCGCTGATCAGCGCCGGCAGCAGCCCCGGCAGCACCACCATGACGATCCGCTGCAGGTCGGTGGCGCCCAGCGTCTGGGCGGCCTCCTCGACTTCGCGGTCGACGTCCTGCAGCACGGGCTGCAGCGAGCGGACCACGAACGGCAGGCCGATGAAGACCAGGGCGATGAAGATGCCGAGCGGCGAATAGGCCGTCTTGAGGCCCAGCTTCGCCGCCAGCGCGCCGAGCGGTCCGGTCGGGGCGTAGATGGCGGTGAGCGAAATGCCCGCCACCGCCGTCGGCAAGGCGAACGGCATGTCGACCAGGGCGTCGAGCAGCCGCCGGCCGGGGAACTCGTAGCGCGTCAGGGTCCAGGCGATCAGCAGGCCCAGCACGGCGTTCAGCCCCGCCGCATAGGCCGAGAGCGTGAAGGAAAGCCTCAGCGCCGCCGCGACCCGCTCGTCGGTCAGCTCACGCCATATGCCGGAGAGGCCGATCTCCCACGGCCGGATGGAGAGCGCCGCCAGCGGCAGGATGACGACGGCGCCCAGGTAGGCGAGCGTGATCCCCAGCGACAGGCGGAAGCCCGGCAGGATCGAGGGCTCGCGAAAGCGCATAAGGCGCGGCCGAGGGGCCGCGCCTGGTGGCGGTAGGGTGGATTGCAGAGTCAAAACGCCCCCTCAGTCAGCTGCGCTGACAGCTCCCCCGCATTGCGGGGGAGCATCTTGGAGCCCAGATCCTCCACCGCGCCGCGGGGGAGGTGGATCGGCGCGCAGCGCCGAGACGGAGGGGGCGTTCGGAGCATTGGTCATGAGGGCTTGTAGATCTTATCGAAGACGCCGCCATCAGCGAAGTGGGTGGCCTGGGCCTTCTTCCAGCCGCCGAAGGTGTCGTCGACGGTGGCGAGCGGAATCTGCTTGAAGGAGGCGGCGTATTTCGCCGCCGCCTCGGCGCCGCGCGGCCGGAAATGGTGCTTGCCGATGATGTCCTGGGCGATCGGGCTGTAGAGGAAGTTCAGATAGCCGGTCGCCACCGTGCGGGTCTTGTGGCGATCGACGTTCCTGTCGACCAGGGCCACTGGCGGCTCGGCCAGGATCGAGCTCGACGGATAGACGATCTCGAAGTTCGGGCCGAACTCGTCGATGGTGAGATGGGCCTCGTTCTCCCAGGACAGCAGCACGTCGCCGATGTGGCGCTGGGCGAACGTGGTGGTGGCGCCCCGCGCGCCGGTGTCGAGCACCGGCACGTTCTTGTACAGCTTGCCGACATAGTCTTGCGCCGCGGCCGCTCCGCCCTTCTTCTGAGCGTACTGCCAGGCCGCCAGATACGACCAGCGCGCCCCGCCCGAGGTCTTCGGATTGGCGGTGATCACGCCCACCCCCGGCTTCACCAGGTCCGGCCAGTCGCGGATCTTCCACGGGTTTCCCTTGCGGACCAGGAAGACGATCGTCGAGGTGTAGGGCGTGGAGTTGTTGGGCAGGCGCGACTGCCAGTTGGCCGGCAGCAGCTTGGCGCGCAGCGCGATCTCGTCGATGTCGGCGGCGAGCGCCAGCGTCACGACGTCGGCCTGCAGCCCGTCGATCACCGCGCGGGCCTGCTTGCCCGAGCCGCCGTGGCTCTGGTTGATCGTGACGGTCTGGCCGGTCTTGCTCTTCCAGTAGTTGGCGTAGGCCGCGTTGATGTCCTTGTAGAGCTCGCGGGTGGGGTCGTAGCTCACGTTGAGCAGGGTGAGGCCGTCGGCGGCCTGGGCCGCCGCGCCGCCGAGCAGCGGCAGGGCCGCGGCGCCCGCCGTCAGTCCGCCAGCGGCGGCCACCAGCCCGCGGCGCGTGATCAGGGTGTGGTTCATCGGAGGTCTCCGGTCCGGGGGCTCAGAACGCGAACTGGGTGCGCACGGACCAGACATTGAAGGTCTGGCCGATCTGGGCGCCTGCGGGGGTCAGCCAGAGGGTGCTGGCCGCCGCGGCGGTGGTCGCCGGCGACAGCCGGTCGACCTTCACGTGCTGGTAGTCGAACATCACACGGGCCAGCGTGTTCCAGTACCAGTTCAGGCCCACGGTAATGTTCTGCTCCTCGCCGCCGCGGATGCTGTCGCCGGTCTGCAGGGTTCCGGCCCTGCCCTCATGATAGTTGAGGTTGGTGTCGGAATAACGCGCGGCGAGCTCGAAGGCGCCCCAGCCCCCCTTGCCCCAGGCGAAGGGCGTGGCCACCGGCGGGGCGTCGAAGGCGGCGGTCTGGGTGTTGTACTTGCGGCTCTCGCCGGTGAGCAGCCAGCTGCCCAGGACGTAGTAGCCCTGGAAGTGCGGGCTGCCGAGGCCGTCGGCGCGCTCGACGCCGAAGCGCTGGTACTCCGACTGCAGCAGGAACGGCCCGTGCTGGGCGGCGAACTCGAGGCCCGCGGCGTAGGCGTTCTTGGCCGGGATGTTGCCGGTGTTGATCAGGCGCGTGGCGTCGACCCGGATCTCCGGCGTGGTGCTGAAGCTGATCGTGCGCGAGGTCGTCGGGATGATGCCCGCCGTGGTCGGGCCGGCGGTGTCGGCGGGGCGGGTGACATAGCTGCCGTTGACGCCGACGTGGACCAGCCAGCCGGGCACGTCGAGCCCGGCGAGAGCCAGCGGCTGGCCCGCCAGGCGGCCGGTGAAGGCCAGCTGGTCGCTGAAGGTCTGCGGGACCGCAGAGGCCGTGCCGGTGTTGATCGTGCCGATGGTGCGGCCGGTGACCGCCGCGGCGGCCAGCCAGTGGTCGCCATAGCCGAACGCCTGGGCCGCCAGGCGCGTGTCGCCGCCGGCGAGGCCGCGGGTGATGTCGGAGACCGTCGCCCGCTCCAGGAAGGGCATGCCGTTGGTCGAGCCCTGGTCGTCCAGGCCCAGCAGCGGCGAGAAGGCGCCGACCTTGAAGCGGAACGGCTTCAGGCCGTTGTACTGCAGCCAACCCTCGTAGAGCTGGCCGGTGTTCTCCACGCCGCTGCCGCCGAAGTCGAACAGGAGGCGGTAGTCCCAGGCGCCGAACGCCGTGCCGTCGACTCCCAGGCGGGCGCGGCGGAACAGGGTCCCGGCCTTGAAGTCGCGGGCATGGGCCGCATCGACGTTGGAGGCCGAGGCGCCGAGCGCCGGGCCGGAACGGCGCAGATCCGTGCTCGTCGGGCCCGCGCCGCGCGCGTCATAGGCGGCGGTGTCCAGCTGGAACACGCCGCGGATGCTGGCGGAAAACTTGCCGTCGGCGCTGGTGAAGGTCGGCCGGCCATTCGCCAGGGAAACCTTCGGCTGGGCGGCGACGTCCTCGCGGATCTGCTGCTCGTTGCCGGCCACCTGGGCCTTCAGGTCGGTGATCTGCGACTCCAGCTCCTCGTTGCGCTGCTCCAGCGCATCAAGGCGGGCGGTGAGCGCCAGCGCCTGCTCCTGGGTGATGCCGCTCGCCGCCTGGGCCGGCGCCGTCGCCACAGTCTGCGCCAGGGCCGCCGGTGCTGCGCTGCAGAGCAGGCCGGCGAGAGCCGCCGTTCGGATCGATCGGGCATGCGGAAGCGCGTTCATTTCTCTCTACCCCCGTTGTTGTGAGGCCCCTGTAGGTCGCCAATACCCATAGAGCCAATGGGATAAAGCTAGAAGCGGAACTAGAAAATCTAACGGGGCGCCCGAACCCCCTTACAGGCGAACCCAGCACACTTCTGTAACGGGCCTTCAGCAGTCAATCCCTCATGAACATCGGTCC
>CBJNAS010000170.1:0-6829 GCA_966434565.1 uncultured Phenylobacterium sp. | reverse complement strand
ATGTTGATGAAGAAGATCCAGCTCCAGCCGATGGTGTCGGAGATCGTCCCGCCCAGCAGGGGGCCGGCGATCGGCCCCACGCCAGTGGTCATCGACCAGATGCCGAGGGCCTGTCCGCTTCTCTCGCGCGGGAAGGTGGACAGCAGCAGGGTCTGGGAGGTGGGCATGATCGGGCCGCCGCAGAGCCCCTGCATGACCCGCAGTCCCACCAGGGCGCTGAAGCTCGGCGCCAGGCCGCAGAGCATGGAGAACAGTCCGAAGCCCGCCATGGCGGCGACGAAAACCTTGACCCCGCCGAAACGCTGGACCAGCCAGCCGGTGAGCGGCACGGTGATCGCCTCGGCCACGCCGTAGGAGGTGATCACCCAGGTGCCCTGGGACGGCGAGACCGCCAGGCCGCCGGCGATGTGCGGCACCGAGACGTTGGCGATGGTCGTGTCGAGCACCACCATGAAATTGGCAAGGCTCAGGAGGATAACCGCGCCCCAGAGCCCGCCGCCGGTCAGCGGGTGGGCCCCTCCATGCTGGTCCGGCTGGCTCATCGCACGTCCACCACGGCCTTCATCGACAGGCCCACGCGCAGCGGATGCTGCTGCAGCTCCTTGGGATCCAGGGCGATCCGCACGGGCACGCGCTGGACGACCTTGATCCAGTTGCCGGTGGCGTTCTGCGCCGGGATCAGGGCGAAGGCCGAGCCCGAGCCGCCGGACACGCCCACCACCTTGCCGTGGAACTTCACGCCGCCGCCGTAAAGGTCGCTGGTCAGGGTGACCGGCGAGCCGATGCGCACCTTGCGCAGCTGCACTTCCTTGAAGTTGGCGTCGACATAGGCGGTCTGGATCGGGACGATGGTCATCAGCTGGGTCCCGGCCTGCACCCGCTCGCCGATCTCTATGGTCTTCTTGGTGACGATGCCGTCGACCGGGGCGCGCACCACCGTGCGGTCGAGGTCCAGCCTGGCCTGGCCGAGCTGGGCGCGTGCGGCGGCGACCTCGGGGTTGGACTGCACGTCCGCGCCCTGCACCAGCACCGCGGCGGCCTGGCGCTGGGCCTGGGCGCCCACGACCCCGGCCTTGGCCTGGCCGAGGGCGGCCTCCGCCGCGGTGACCGCGGCCTGGGCGGTCTGCAACTTGTTCTTGGCCTCGGTGAGCTCGTCAGCCGACACGGCCCCGGTGCCGGAGAGCCGCTGCCGTCGGCTGTATTCCGCCTCGGCCCGCGCCAGGTCCGCCCGGGCGGAAACCAGCCCCGCCTGGGCATGGGTCACGTCCGTGGTCCGGGCCTGGGTCTGGGCGGCGGCGGCCTGCTCGTTGGCGTAGTAGCCCTGCACCCGCCGCTCGGCCTGGCCGAGCTGGGCGCTCGCGCGGTCCAGCGCCAGGCGATAGTCGGCCGGATCGATCTGGGCCAGAACCTGGCCCTGCCGGACATACTGGGTCTCGCCGACCGGGTCGCTGACGACCGGCCCGCCGACCAGGGCGGTGACGTCCGCGGTCTCGGCGTTCACATAGGCGTCGTCGGTGGAGACCTGCCGCGAGCCGACCAGCAGCCAGTAGAAGAACCACGGCACGGCGATCGTCAGGATCACGGCGCCCAGGAGGGTGAAGAGCCGCCGGCGACGGCGCGCCTGGGTGGCGCGCCGCGTGTCGACGGCCTCGGCGCCGGCATGGATCTCGTGCGGCTCGCTCGTTGATTCGTAGGGCATGGGTGTCTCTCGCGCGAGCGGTTCAGGTCGAGTGGAAGCCGCCGCCCAGCGCCTTGGCGAGGGCCGCGTCCACGGTCAGGGTGCGGGCTTCCAGGTCGGCCAGGGTGCGCCGCTGGGCGATCACCGTGTCCTCGGTCGACAGCACCGACAGATAGTTGGTGAGCCCAGCCTCGTAGCGCAGGCCGGCGATGCGATAGGCCTCTTCGGCTGCGGCGAGCGCGGTGCGGGCCTGGGCGATCTGCCCTTGCAGCGAACGCGCGCTGGTGGCGGCGTCGGCCACCTCCTGCAGCGCCTGGGTCAGCGTCTGGTCGTAGGCCGCGACCGCCGCGTCATAGTCGGCCCGCGCGCCGCGATAGGCGCCCTCGAGCCGGCCGGCCGAGAAGATCGGCAGGCTCACCGCCCCGCCGACCTGGCCCACGTTCGAACTGGCCAGCCGCAGCAGGCTCAGCCCCAGCGCCTGACGCCCCACGAAGGCGACCAGGTCGACATTGGGATAGAAGCCGGCGCGGGCCGCGCGCACCCGCCTGGCCGCAGCCTCGGCCCGCAGGCGCGCAGCCTGGATGTCGGGCCGGCGCCCCAGCAGGTCGACGGCCAGGTTCGGGGGCAGGCCGAAACCGCGCGCCGCGCCGGCGGCGGGGCGGCCGATCGTCAGCCCGCGGTCGGGCCCCTGCCCAGCCAGCGCCGCCAGGCGGTCGCGGACGATGCCGATCTGTTCGTCGACCGCGGCCAGGCTCTGGGCCGCGGCCGCCGCGTTGGCGTCGGCCTGGTGCGCCTCGCCCGCGTTGGCGGACCCTGCGCGGACCCGGTCGGCCACCAGCCGGGCGCTCGCCTGCCGGTTGGCGAGCGCCTGGGCGGCGGCCTCGCGCTCGCCGAACAGGCGCGTCAGGTCGGCGTAGGCGGCGACCATGCTCGTGGTGAGCATCAGCCGGGCCTCGGCGGCGTCCACCCGCGCGGCCTCCGCCTCCGAGGTCGCCGCCGCCAGGCTGGCGCGGTTGGCGCCGAACAGGTCGAGGTTCCAGTTGAGGTCCAGGGTCCCGCGCCCCTCTCCGTGGTAGCCCTTGGGCACGAACTCCGGCGGGAAGCCGAGGTTGTAGCTCTGGCGCACCGACTCGACCTGCGCGTTGGCCGACAGGCTCGGCAATGTCGCCCCGCGCGACTGCTCCGCCAGCGCCTCGGCCTTGCGCACGCGCGCCTGCGCCTGGACCAGGCTCGGGGAATTGCGCAGCGCCTCGTCCATCAGGGCGTCCAGCTGGGGATCGGCATAGCCCCGCCACCAGGCGTCCTGCGGCCAGTCCCTCGGCGGCGCCTGGAAGCTCTGGGTCGCCGCATAGGCGGCGGCCGGCCTCGGCTGGGGTTCCGGCCCCAGATGGGGAACGGCCGCGCAGGCGCTGAGCGCGCCCGCCGCCGCGACGATGGGGAGAAAGCGTTGCATGGCGCCTCTGAATGAGGAGGGTCGAGGCAGATTGTGACCGTACTGTACGGTCAGACTTAGTCGTGCTAGCCTGCGGCAGTCAAGTTACAAAGTCGGTGGGGAGTGAGATGGCGAGCCCAGTACGCGAAGCAAGGCGCGAGGATCGACGAGACGCCATTCTGGAGGCGGCCTACGCGTGCTTCACCGCCGAAGGCTACGGCGCGACCTCGATGTCGACCATCGCCGCCCGCCTTGGCGGCTCCAAGGGAACGCTCTACAACTATTTCAAATCAAAGGAAGAGCTGTTCGACGCCTTCGTGCGCCGGTCCTGCGCGCGGCTCCTCGAGGGCAACAGCTACGAGGTTCCCGACGATGGTGACGTCCGGAGCCTGCTGGTGCGCCTGGCGCTCGATTTCCTCAATCACATGCTCTCTGCGGAGGCTATCGCCATCCAGCGGCTGGTGGTCGGCGAAGGCGAGCGGTTCCCGGAGCTGGCGCGGCTGTTCTACGAGGCCGGCCCGAAGATCGGCGCCTCGCGCCACCCTCAGCTCTTCCAGAGCCTGATGCAGCGAGGGCTGCTGCGCCGCGCCGATCCCGTGCTGGCCGCCCAGCAGTTCAAGGGGCTGGCGCTCTCGAGCATCTACTACCAGCGCCTGTGGGGCGTGATCGACGATCCGTCGCCGGCCGAGCGCGCCGCGCACGCCGAGGCGGCCGCCGACACCTTCCTGCGCGCCTATGCGCCCGAGGCCTGAGGCGCTCAGGCGGCGCGGATGATCGCCAGGAAGTCCTCGGCCTTCAGCGAAGCGCCGCCCACCAGCGCGCCGCCGACCTCACGGGCGTGCAGGATCTCGGCCGCGTTGCCCGGCTTCACCGACCCGCCGTAGAGGATCGGAACCGGCGCCGCCTCCGCGCCGAACAGCTCGACCAGGGTCTGTCGGATCGCGCCGTGCACCTCCTCGATCTGCGGATTGGTCGGGGTCAGGCCCGTGCCGATCGCCCAGACCGGCTCGTAGGCCACCGCGAAGGCCCTGCCCTTCAGCGCCTCGGGCAACGAGCCCCGCACCTGGCCCGTGACCACGGAAAGGGTCTCTCCGGCCTGGCGCTGGGCCAGCGTCTCGCCGACGCAGACGATCGGCTCCAGCCCGTGGCGCAGGGCCGCCAGGGCCTTCCGGGCCACCAGCTCGTCGCTCTCGCGGTAGGCGTCGCGCCGCTCCGAGTGGCCGAGGATGACCAGCTTCGCGCCCGCGTCGGCCAGCATCTCGGCGGAGATGTCGCCGGTGTAGGCCCCGGCGTCCTCGCCGTGCGCGTCCTGCCCGCCCACCAGCACCTTCGTCCCCGCCAGCGCCTCGGCCATGCGATGGATCAGCAGGGCGGGCGGGCAGATCGCCACGCGGACGCAGGCGTCCCCCACGCCCTCGGCGACCGCCTTGGCCTCCGCCAGGGAGCTGGACAGCCCGTTCATCTTCCAGTTTCCGGCGATCAGCGGCGTCGGAGAAGTCATCAGCCCTCGCGATTCAAAAGCAGGGTCCGCGGTTAAGCCAAGCCGCGCCGTCTGTCACGCGCTTGCGGCGCGCAAGGCCGGTCCACTATACCGGCTGCCTCTCCGCGTCCCGGAAAGGGAATTGATGCTCTCCGCCTTCCGCGTCTTCGCGAAATCCTGGGTCGCCGCTGTTCTGATCGGGCTGCTGATCGTCGCCTTCGCGGTGTTCGGCATCCGCGACGTCTTCGGCCATCGCATCAGCAATGCGGTGATCACCGCGGGCGCGCGCACTCTGACCGCCACCGACTTCCGGCACGAATTCGACCTGCTGCGCAAGCGCGCCGAGCAGGACGGCGGCCAGCCGCTCACTGCCGAAGCCGCGGCCGCGAACGGCCTGGACCGCCAGGTGCTGCAGGGCCTGGCCACCCGCGAGGGCTTCGCCGAGCTGCTGCGCCGCATGGGCGTTCATCCGTCGGACAAGCTGGTGGCCGAGCAGCTCGCCAAGATCCCCGCCTTCTTCAACCCGGTCAGCGGCCAGTTCGACAAGCAGCAGTACCAGCAGCGGCTGGCCCAGAACGACCTGACGCCCGACAAGTTCGAGGCCGCCCTGCGCGACGAGGTGGCCGAGCAGCACTTGGTGGGCGCGCTCACCAACGCCCTGCTGGCGCCCAGGGCCTACGCGGCCATGGCGGCGATCTACGGGCTGGAGGCGCGGGACATCAGTTACCTGAACCTCACGCCCGCGAGCGTGCCGCCGCCGGCGCCGCCGACGGACGCGCAGCTCGCCGCCTTCATGAAGGAGAACGCGGCCCGCCTGATCCTGCCGGAGTTCCGGGTGCTGACCGTCGTGCGGTTCAGCCCGCAGCTGGCGGGAGCGAACCTGCCGGTGGACGAGGCCGAGGTGCGCAAGCGCTACGAGTTCCGCAAGGACACCCTGTCGACGCCCGAGACCCGCAGCCTGGCGCAGATCCCGGCCAAGGACGCCGCGACCGCCCAGGCGGTCAGCGCGCGGCTGCAGAAGGGCGAGGCGCCGCAGGCGGTCGCCAAGGCGATCGGCGTGGATGCGATCGCCTATGACAACAAGCCGCAATCGGCGATCGCCGACCGCAAGCTGGCTGCCGCCGCCTTCCAGATGCAGCCCGGCCAGGTGAGCGTCGTCCAGGGCGACCTGGGCCTGGCGGTGGTCAAGCTGAACGGCGTCACGCCCGGCAAGACGGTGAGCTTCGAGGAGGCCCGCCCGGGGCTGGAGGCGGAGCTGCGCAAGGACGCCGCCGCCGAGAAGGTCTACGGCCTGACCCAGGCCTATGACGACGCCCATCAGAAAGGCGCCAACCTCACGGAAGCCGCCCAGAAGGCCGGCGTGACGCCCACGACCATCGGCCCGGTCTCCCGCGACGGCCGCGACCCGCAGGGCCAGCCGGTGGGCGGGCTAAGCCAGAAGCTCGTCGACACCGCCTTCGGCCTGCCCTCCGGCGGCGAGAGCGAAGTCGTCCAGGCGGGCGATGGCGAATACTTCGCCGTGCGGGTCGAGAAGATTATCCCGCCGGCGATGCCCGCGCTGGCCAGCATCAAGCCGCAGCTGACCCAGGTCTGGATGATGCAGCACCTGGTCCAGGCGCTGCAGGCCAAGGCCGACGCCCTGGCCGCCCGGGTGACCAAGGGCGAGACCCTGGAGGCGGTGGCCGCCAGCTCCGGCGTCCAATTGGTCCGCGCGCCGGGGGTCGACCGCCAGAACGGCGAGCAGAACCCGCTGATGTCGCAGGAGATCCTGGCGAACGCCTTCGGCCGCAAGCCCGGCGAGGTGTTCACCGCGCGCGGCCGCAACGGCATCGTCGTGGGCAAGGTGGAGGCGGTGCGGCCCGGCGATCTGCAGGCGCTCGCCCGGCTCACCGAACAGGCCCGTCCGCAGATGACCGCCACCGTCTTCCGCGAAATCGGCGACAGCGCCGAGGCCGCGGCCCGCCAGAAGGTCAAGGTCAGCATCGACTACAACCGCGCCCGCGAAGCCATCGGCCTGCAGCCGCTGAACGCCAAGGGCCAGCCGGAGCCGGCGAAGTGAAGCTCGAACCCGACGCCGAGGCCTTTCGCGCAGCCTACCAGGCCGGCGCCCCGCAGCTCGTCTGGACCCGGCTGATCGACGACCTGGAGACGCCGGTCTCGGCCTATCTCAAGATCGGCCACGGACGGCCCTACGCCTTCCTCTTCGAATCCGTCGAGGGCGGCGCCTGGCGCGGGCGCT
>CBJNAS010000169.1:0-6888 GCA_966434565.1 uncultured Phenylobacterium sp. | reverse complement strand
GCGGGCAGCCGTCGACCACGCAGCCCAGCGCCGGCCCGTGGCTCTCGCCCCAGGTCGTCACGCGAAACAGGTGGCCGAAGGTGTTGTGCGACATGCCGCGGCTTCTAGCGGAACCCAGGCCGGCGAACAAATCCGCTCAGGCCATTCCGCTCAGGCCATTCCGCTCAGGCCGGACGCGCCGCCTTGAACCGCGCCCAGCTTTCCGCCGGCCAGGTCGCCGGCATGTCGTAGTATTCCTCCACCGCCAGCGCGCCCTCCGGAATCCGCACCCAGGGGACCTTGCTGGCGGTGTAGATGTGGATGTCGGGGGTGACCGCAGCGGGATCGTCCAGCGAGCTCACGCGCACGAACCTTAGCCAGCCGCGCGCGCCATAGTCGCTCCACAGCGGCGAGGCGCAGGCTTCGCAATAGAAGTGGTCCAGCGGCCGGCCGCTGGTGCTGGGCACGCGCGTCTTCGCGGGCGCGCCGGCGAGCAGCTCTATGCGTGACGTCTCGATGATGGCGTTGATCACGAAGGCGCTGCCGGTGCGCCGCTGGCACTCGCGGCAGTGGCAGCAGTGGGTGAACATGGGCGGGTCGGTCAGCCGGTAGCGCACCGCCCCGCAGAAGCACCCGCCGGTGAGGTCGTGGGTGTCGGTCATGGCGTCCTCATGGATCAGGCAGATCATCACCCAGGCGTCAGCGGGCGCAAGTCTTGCATCCTTCTACATCCCAGGGGCGCCGCCTTCAGCCGTTCGCCCTTCCGTCACGGCCCGACTTGTTCGGGCCGCCCAGCCCAAGGCGCCAGCCTCGGCTGTCGTGGAACGCATTTGGGCTGAGTCGGCCGAACAAGTCGGGCGATGACGGGGGAAGTTGGGCGTGGCTTGGCGCGATCGCCCCTACATCCCCGGATCGAGCTGGGTCAGGCGGGCGACGGTGGCGAGGAGGGCAAGGGCCAGGAGCTGCTCCAGTCCCAGGGTGACCAGCATGGCGCGGGCGGCGGCCTGCGGCTTGCGCGCGGAGAGCGGCGTGAGCCCCCAGCGGTTGACGCTGGCCACCGCCAGCAGGCCGAGCGCCAGGGCGAGCTTGACGGCGAAGGTGATGATGTACATCCGCCCCGGCGGCCTGCCCGCTGTGGCCAGGATCGCGGCGGCGGCGATCATGCCGGTGGTGAACAGGGCGGCCACCGCCGCCATGGCGGTCTTGCCGAAGGCGCGCAGCAGGCGCTCGGTGTCGGCGCCGGCGTGCGGCAGGGCGCGGGCGAGCGGCGCTAGGCCGCCCAGCCAGATGCCGGCGAACAGCAGGTGGGCCGCCATCACCGCGATGCGGACGGCGCCCGGCGTCCCGCGCGCCGCCGCCGCGTGGCCAACGAAGGCAAGGCTGGTGAGCAGGGCGCCGGAGAGCGTCGCGGCGAGCTTCGGTGCGGGGCGCTCCCGCCTGGACGCGAGGGCCGCGAGCGCCAGGGCGAGCAGGACCGCCACCGCCAAGGCGCCGCCGAATCCGGTCTCGGCGCACAGGGCGAAGACGTCCTCGGGGTCCGGCAGGCCGGGGTCGCCAGCGGCCTCGCGGGCCAGCGCCAGGATCCAGGCCGCGCCCGCGGCGGCCGCGGCGAGCGGGGCCGCAAGGCGGAGGGCCCATGGCGCGCGGGGCCGCTCGGCGAAGGGCGCATAGAGCGGAAAGCAGGCCTGGCCGAACAGGCCCACGCCCAGCGTCACCAGCACGAATCGGGCGAGAACGACGGGCCAGTCCAGGCCTTCGCTCATGGCGCGACCTCGAACTGGAAGCTTCCCTGGGTCGTGTGGCTGTCGGCCGAGAGCACCCGCCAGCGGACCACATAGCGGCCGCGGGGCAGGGGCGCCTTCAACTGGGCGGCCAGCGCGCGGTGGTCGCGGTCCGCCAGGCGCGCCGGCGCCGCGCCGCCGAAGCCCGGTGGGCCGGCGATGGCTATCGACGAGAACGCCGGCTCGATCGGCTCGCTGAAGGTCAGCCGCACCTCGGCGGGCGCGGCGGAGAGCCGCGATCCCACCTTCGGCGTGGCGGACTGCAGGAAGGCGTGCGCCAGCGCCGGGCCGGCGAGGGCGATGGCGGCCAGCAGGACGAGGGCGGCGGGCGCAGTGCGGCGCATGACGGGCCTCACCATAGGGGTTTTCCGAGCGAACCCGGGAAGAGGTCGTCGAGGAACCAATGGACCTGGAACAGGACGCCGGTGGACGAGCCGCTGGCGCGGTTCACCGGGATCTGCGCCTCGACGCCGAACTGCAGCCGCCGCCCGGACCAGAGCACGCCCGGATTGACGAAGGCGGTCGAGCGCTCGCCGTTCGTATGGGCGACCGGCGCGGACCCGGTCACCTCGACCAGCGGGGTCAACTGGCTCACGAACTTCGGCAGGCCGAGATCCTTCACCTGGCTCTGCAGGTAATGCAGGCTGTACTCGAAGGCGAAGCCCCATTCCAGGCTGCGGGTGGTCCCCAGCCGGACCGGCGCGCAGGCGGGGCAGTCGGGATCTTCTTCCAGCACGTGCGCGTGGGTCGGCACGGCGTAGCCCACCGTGCCGGTCACGGCGAGCGGCCTGGCCCATGAGAGATTGCCGGGCAGGTCGCCAAAGCCCTTGCCGAAGTAGAGCGTGGGCGTGACCACGCCGAAGCGTTCCGCGCCCACCGCCGCGCTGCCGGTCCCGCCCCATTCGGCGCTCAGCCCCGCCGAGACGATCGCCTCGTGCTCGGCGCTGGTAAGCAGCTGGTACTTCAGCGTGGTCTCGAGGTTCTGGAAGCCGCTCACGCGGGGCTGGCCGGGCGCCTCGACCTGGGTCCAGGCGCCGGCGAAGGAGACGCCCAGGTCCTTGGTCAGCCGTTTCGACCATTCGCCGGAGACGTCGGTCTCGCGGGCGGCCGGGTCGTCAGCCGTCTTGGAACGGGCGATCGTCGGCAACGACAGCTCGTCGGCCACGAAGGGGTCGTCGGTGGCGATGGTGGCGGGGAAGAAGCGCGCGCCGGCGACGCCGTGCGCGGCGGCGGGCGCGGCGAGGCCGCCGGCGCCCAGGAGGGCTGCGCCGCACAGGGCGGCGCGCATGCAGATGCGCATGGGAACAGGTTCCTGAAGAGGGGTCGAAGGTCCGCGCGCAGGGTGCGCGGCAGGGCTTCAGGTGAAAGGCGGCGGGGCGCGTGGGGCCTGGGGCCGCCGCCAGGCCGGGGCGAGCACGGCCTGGTCGCCCGGCAACGGCGCTTGCGCGGCGTGCGGCAGGACGGGCGGGGCGGCGAGGAGGGCGGCGTCCGCGGGCGCGTCGAAGGCGAGGCCGGCAAAGGCGCAGGTCTCGTGCGCGGCCTTGCCGGCGGGATGGTGCGCACCGGGGTCGGAGGAAGGCGAGAGCGTGTGGACGCCGTCGCCGGTGCAGACCACCAGCGGGGCGCCGCCGCGGCCGTCGAGGTTCGGCATCCAGCCCGGCGGCGTGAGCAGGCGCAAGCCCACCGCGCAGAGCAGCGCGATGAGGAACGCGAGCCGCGGCGGCGAAGACCTCGTCATCGGCCGCCCTCATGCGGCAGAGCTCGCGCCGGCGCAAGCGAGGATCATCGTCCTGCGCTATATGGGCCCGGATGACCGACAAAAGCCTGATCCCGCCGTCCCCCAGCGAAGACGACTATGTCCGCCAGGTGGCCAACGCCGAGCCCCTGCCGCTGCTGACCGACGCCGACCCGATGGCGCTGTTCGACGCCTGGCTGAAGGAGGCGGTGGAAAAGGAGCCGAACGATCCGAACGCGGTCGCCGTCGCCACTGTCGACGAGGACAGTCTGCCCGACGTGCGCATGGTGCTGCTGAAGGACGCCGACGCGCGCGGCTTCGTCTTCTACACCAACCTGGAGAGCGCCAAGGGCCGGCAGCTCGCGGCCAATCCCAGGGCCGCGCTGCTGTTCCACTGGAAGTCGCTGCGCCGGCAGGTGCGGGTGCGTGGGCCGGTCTCCCTCGTCAGCGAGGCCGAGGCGGACGACTACTGGACGACCCGCGCCCGGCCGGCCCAGATCGGCGGCTGGGCCTCGGCCCAGTCCCAGCCGCTGCCGGATCGCCTGGCGCTGGAGAAGAAGATCGCTGAGTACGGCCTGCGCTTCGGCCTGGGCAAGGTGCCGCGGCCGCCGCACTGGTCGGGATTCCGCATCGAGCCCCAGGTGATGGAGTTCTGGCGCGACCGGCCGTTCCGCCTGCACGAGCGGCTGGTGTTCGAGCGCGCCGGCGAGGGCTGGACCACCCGGCGGCTGTTCCCTTGAGCGGCGATCCGCCCATCCCGGACCTGCAGGGCGAGGCGGGCGCCTGGCTGGAAGCCCAGTCCGAGCGGGTCATCGAGACGGCGCTCGCCCGCGTGTTCCTGACGAAGGGCGCGGTCTTCAAGCAGAAGCGGGCGGTCGACTTCGACTATGTCGACTTCACCACGGCCGAGCAGCGCTACGCGGCGCTGGAGCGTGAGCTCGACTTCAACCGCGCCACCGCGCCCGATATCTATCGCGCGGTGCGTCGGATCACCCGACGCGCGGATGGCGGCCTGGAGTTCGACGGGCCGGGCGAGCTGGTCGAGAAGGTGCTGGAGATGCGCCGCTTCGCCGACGACTCCGTGCTCTCGGTCCAGCCGGACGCGCTGGACGGGGAGATGGCCGAGGCGCTGGGGCGGACGATCGCCCGCTGCCATGCGGATGCGCCGCTGCGGGCCGCGTCGGGCCTGGCCTTCACCGTCCCCTCGAACGCCAACATGCTGGCGGGCCTGGCCCAGGCTATGGGCGAGACGGCGTGCGCGCGGCTGATCGCGGCCACGCAGGCGGAGTACGAACGCCAGCAGCCGCTGCTCGACGATCGCGTCAGGACCGGATTCTCGCGCCGGTGCCATGGGGACCTGCACCTGGGCAACATCCTGGTCGAGCAGGGACGGCCGGTGCTGTTCGACTGCATCGAGTTCAACGACGCGCTGAGCGACATCGACGTCCTCTACGACCTCGCCTTCGTGCTGATGGACCTGGACTTTCGCGGGCGGCGCGAGCCGGCGGTGCGGATCCTGTCGGGCTATCTCGATGAGGCCGCGCGGCGCTTTCCGGCCAGCCTGTGGCAGGGGCTGGAGGCCCTGCCGCTGATGCTGTCGGTGCGCGCGGCGGTGCGCGCCCACGTCTGCGGTCACAGCAGCGACCCGGCCATGGGCCGCCGCTACGTCGAGGCCGCCTTGGCGCATCTTTCGCCGCCGCCGCCGGTGCTGGCGGCGGTAGGCGGGCGCTCGGGCGCGGGCAAGTCCAGCCTGGCGCGCAGGCTCGCGCCGGCGCTGGGGGCCGCGCCGGGCGCGGTGGTGCTGCGCAGCGACGAGATCCGCAAGCGCCTGGCCGGGCTCGCGCCGGCCGAGCGCGCGCCGCCGGAGGCCTATTCTTCCGCGGCGGATGCGGCGGTGTTCGACGAGCTGTTCGGCGTCGCAGAAACCCTGCTGCGCGCCGGCCGCGCGGTGGTGCTGGACGCGACCTTCCTGCGCCCTGAGCTGCGCGCGCGCGCCGAGGCGGTGGCGCGGGCGGCGGGCGCGCCTTTCCATGGCGTCTGGCTGGAGGCGCCCGCCGAGGTGCTGCAGGCGCGCATCGCCGGCCGCCGCGGCGACGCCTCGGACGCCGACCTCGCGGTGCTGCGCGCGCAGCTGGCGCGCGATCCCGGGCCGATGGAGTGGCGGGTGTCGGCCGCGGACGGTCCGGCCGAGCGAATCGCGGCCATCTTGCTGGAAGCGCTCAGGGCCTGAGGCGCACGGCGTGGCGGCCGAGGCGCGCCAGCGCGAGGGCGGCGAGGCCGATCGCCCCGCCCAGCAGGGTGGCGGCGACGCGGCGCGCGGCCACCTCGGTCTCGGGCAGGCCCTCGAGCGACAGCAGGAAGGCGACGTAGCTCGTGACGCTGATCGAGAACGTCCCGTAGTTCACCCACTGGGTGGCGTAGGCCGACCAGGCGGTCAGGGTGACCAGCGCCACCAGCACCGGCGGCTCCGGCCGCAGCGCGCCCGCGATCAGGGTGGCGGCCGCGGCGCCAATCAGGGTTCCCCCCATCCGCTGGACGCCGCGGACCACGGTCTCGGTCCCGCCGCGGCGCAGCACCAGCAGCACGGTCATCGCCGCCCAGTAGCCGTTCGGCATGGCCAGCCTGCGGGCGATCAGCAGGGCCGCGCCGGTGGCGACGCCGAGCAGCAGCGCATAGCGCATCTCGGGCGAGCCGGGCCGCAGGACCTGGCGGGCCTTGGCGAGCCAGCGGATCGGGCTGGAGGGCGGCGGGGTCGCGCCCGGCGGGTCCACCGTCGGGAAGCCGCGGGGGGCCAGTCGGCGCAAGGCCGCCACGCCGAGGCTCTGTCCCAGCCCGCCGGCCAGCACGAACAGGGCGCGAGCGAGACCCTCGTGGATGTCCCCGGGCTGCGAGCCGGAGATCACCAGGAAGATGGCGCCCTGCAGCAGGATCCACCAGGGGCCCGTGCCGAAGCTGGCGGCGAGGCCCAGGCCGTAGGCGCCCAGGGCGACCACCGCGGCGTCGATGTGGGCGTCGCCGCTGGCCACCGTGCCGATCGCGGTGGAGACGCTCATGCAAAGCGTCGCCAGGACCATCGGCGCCACATGGAACCGGGTCAGCTGCTGGAAGGCCCCGAAGCCGGCGGTGAAGGCGCCGGCGGCGGCCAGGATCGCCGGGCCGGGCTGCCCAAGCGCCAGGCCGACGGCCAGCGAGGCCGCCACGACCGGCGCGCCGTAGAGCGCCGGGACGGGCTGGAAGGCGCTCCAGCTCTGCCGCAGCACGGTGCGCGCATGGCCGCGGAGCGGCCGCTCCCGTTTCCCCGCCTGCGCCGTGGCCGGCTTTGCGCGCATTCCCCCTCCCTGGCTTCGTTTCGAATCTCCCCAGCGCCTTTCGGCGTCGGCCGGTGGGCCATAG
>CBJNAS010000168.1:0-6941 GCA_966434565.1 uncultured Phenylobacterium sp. | reverse complement strand
AGCCGCGCGCCGAGAGGAACAGCTCGGCCTCGCGCAGGTCGTTGGTGAAGATCGACGAGGACAGCCCCTGCGGGACGGCGTTCTGCAGGGCGATGGCGTCCTCCAGCGCGGTGTAGCGCATCACGTAGAGGATCGGCGCGAAGGTCTCGCGGCGCACCACCTCGGCCTGGCTCGGCATCTCCACCAGGGCCGGGTGGACGTAAGCGCCGTCCGGACAGCCCGCGACGGCGGCGGGCTCGCCGCCGCTCACCGCCCCGCCGGCGGCGCGCGCCTCATCGAGCGCCCGGCGCATGGCGGCGAGCGCGGCCTGGTCGATCAGCGGGCCCACCAGCACGCCCGGGAGGCGCGGATCGCCGACCGGCACGGAGGCGTAGGCCGCCTGCAGCCGGGGCAGCAGGGCGTCGTAGACCTCGGCGTGCACCAACAGGCGCCGCAGCGTCGTGCAGCGCTGGCCGGCCGTACCCATGGCGGCGAAGGCGATCGCCCGCAGCGCCAGGTCCAGGTCGGCGCTGGGGCAGACGATGGCGGCGTTGTTGCCGCCGAGCTCCAGCAGGGCGCGGGCGAAACGCGCGGCCAGCCGGGGCGCCACCGCGCGGCCCATCGCGGTCGAGCCGGTCGCCGAGACCAGCGGCGCGCGCGGATCCTCGACCAGCGCCTCGCCCACGGCGCGGCCGCCGAGCAGCAGCCCGGAAAGCCCCTCGGGCGCCTCGCCGAAGGCCGCGCGGGCGCGCTCGAACAACGCCTGGACCGCGAGGGCGGTGAGCGGCGTCTTCTCCGAGGGCTTCCAGACGACGGCGTCGCCGCAGACCAGGGCCAGCGCCGCGTTCCACGACCAGACCGCGACCGGGAAGTTGAAGGCGCTGATCACCCCCACGACGCCCAGCGGGTGCCAGGTCTCCATCATCCGGTGGTCCGGCCGCTCGGTGGCCAGCGTCAGGCCGAACAGCTGGCGCGACAGGCCCACCGCGTAGTCGCAGATGTCGATCATCTCCTGCACCTCGCCCAGCGCCTCGGAGACGATCTTGCCGGCCTCCAGGGTGACCAGGCGGGCGAGGTCGGGCTTGGCGGCGCGCAGCTCCTGGCCGAACAGGCGCACCAGCTCGCCGCGGCGCGGCGCCGGGACCTCGCGCCAGGCGAGGAAGCCCTGGTGCGCTCGGCCGATCGCCTCGGCGGCCTGGGCGGGGCTGGCGTCGTGCGTCTCGGCAATCAGCTCGCCGGTCACCGGCGAGCGCACTGCGCGCGCCCCACCGCGCCAGAGCCCAGGCGCCACGCCCAGCCGGCCCAGGGTCTCGGCCGCCTCGGCCGCCGCGGAGCCGATCCTCTCGTGCACGGTCATCATCCTACTCCGCCGCCGCCCGCCAGCCGGCCGGCGGCGGCGCATAGACCTGGCCGAAGCGGTTGGCCAGCACGTCCGCAAGGGGGATGTCCTCCTGGCGCACGAAGCCCTGCTGCGGCAGCCGGCCTTCAGCCAGAAGGTCGAGGGCGGCGCAGATGGCGCCGGCGGTGGTCAGCTGGATGGCGCAGCGCATGCGCCCGGCGATCGGCGCCCCCAGCACCCGGTTGACGTAGGTCTCCTGCATCAGCCGCCCGTCCTTCAGGCCGGAGACCGTGACGAAGATGATCACCACGTCCTGCAGGGTGGCCGGGACCGCGTTCTCCAGGATGTCCTTCAGCACGTCGCGGCGGTTGCGCAGGTTCAGGTCGCCGAGCAGCGCCTTCATGATCACCGCGTGCCCGGGGTAGCGGATGGTCTTGTAGTTGAGGTTGCGGACCCGGCCCTCCAGCGTGCGGCACAGCGTGCCCAGGCCGCCGGAGGTGTTGAAGGCCTCGTAGGTCACGCCCTCCAGGGAGAACTCCTCGCGCTCCTCCAGCGCCGGAACCTCGCGCAGGCGGCCGTCGACGATCGCTTCGCAGGGCTCGCAGTATTCGTTGATCACCCCGTCGGTCGACCAGGTCAGATTGTAGTTGAGCGCGTTGGACGGATAGCGCGGCAGGGCGCCGACCCGCAGGCGCACGTCGTGCAGCTCGTCGAAGTGCTTGGCCAGGTCCCAGGCGGCGATGGTGATGAAGCCGGGCGCCAGGCCGCACTGCGGGACGAAGGCGCTGGAGGCGCCCGCGGCGAGCTCGCGGACGATGCGGCTGGAGGCCACGTCCTCGGTGAGATCGAAGTAGTGCGCGCCCGCCTGGCGCGCGGCGCGGGCGACGGTGGCGGTGAGCGCATAGGGGGCGCAGTTGACCACGGCGAAGCGGCCGGCGACGGCGGCGGCGAGGGCCGCGGGGTCGTCGATGGCGAGCGCCTTGCGCCGGATCGGCCGGGGCGGATCCAGGCCGGCCAGCGCCTCGGGCTGGGCGTCGATCGCCAGCACCTCGAAGCTTCCCGAGCCCGCGAGCAGATCGATCACGGTCGAGCCGATCTTGCCCGCCCCGATCACCGCCACCTTGCGCATGCGGCGCCTCCGAATGAGCAGACTTTGAGGGTGCGCCACGCCGGAGCCGGTTTCAACTGGCGCTTGGGCGGTTTGCCGCGCTATTCTGGACGAAACGCCGGAACTATTGTGCGATCTGACGATGGACGACCTCGACGAGCATTTGCTCGCCAAGCTGCGCGAGAACGCCCGGGCCCCGGTGGCCGAGCTCGCCCGCTCGCTCGGCCTGTCGCGCACCACGGTGCAGAGCCGGCTGGCCAAGCTGGAGCGCACCGGCGTGATCGCCGGCTATTCGGTGAAGCTGGCGGAAAACTGGCAGGCCGCCCAGGTGCTGTCCTATGTGATGATCACCGTCGAGCCGAAGCAGGCGGCGGCGGTCACCTCGGCGCTCAAGCGGCTGGCGGGGGTGCGCACCTTGCAGTCGGTGAGCGGGCCCTACGACATGATCGCCGTGCTCGAGGCGCCCAGCGTGCGCGACATGGACGCCCTAATCGACGAGATCGGCGGGCTTCCCGGCGTGGAGCGGACCAACTCCGCCATCGTGCTCTCGACCAAGTTCGACCGCTGATCTCGCTGAAGAATTTACGGCGCCGCTGAAACCTCCGCCGAACCGTCCTGTTGCAAGGCTGCGGCGCTTTCGCCGCAGGAGCCTCCAGGAGACATCGGCATGCCGCAAGGGCGAGAGCACGGAAGCGGCCGCAGCGGGAAGGACGACCTGAAGCGGCGCGAGTATCGTGACGAAAAGGGCCAGGTTCATCACCACACCCGCCGCTACATGGACGAGCACAGCGCGGGCGGCCGCACGCGGGAGAGCCGCTCGTTCGAAGACCGCACCGAGCGCCGGGCGACGCGTGGCGGGGCGCGGAGCACCACCGACCACGACGAGATCCGCGAGTGGGCGCAGGCCCACGGCGGCCGGCCGGCGGCGGTGGCCCGCACGCACCAGGGCGGCGACGTGGGCATCATCCGCATCATGTTCCCCGAGGCGCCGAACTCCGAGCATGCCGCGCTCACCGAGATCGGCTGGGACGAGTTCTTCGAGGAGTTCGAGAAGCGCGGGCTGGCGCTGCTCTACGACCCGAACAGCCTGTTCTCGAAGATCATCGGCCGCGACACCGCCGAGAAGCGGGCGCAGGGGGACGACAAGGCGGCGCGGTAGGGGCTCCTCTCCCCCGAGCGAAGCGAGAGAGGGAGAGGCTGGGAGAGGGCGGCTCGGCTCTGCGGCAGCCGATGCGCTCGGTCGCGGGCGCCTTCGGCCTCTTGTGGAAGCTCGATGCGGATGAAAGGTCTGCGCCGCCTTCTCCGAACCCTCTCCCTCTCTCGCTCCGCTCGGGGAAGAGGGAATCTTCACTCCAGCGTATAAAGATAGGCCGCGATGTCGCGCGCTTCCTTCTCGCCGACGCCCATCGGCGGCATGGCGTTCTGCGGGTCGATGCGGTGGGGGTCCTCGATCCACTGGACCAGGTTGTCGGGGGTATTGGCCGCGCGCCCGCCGATGTAGAGTCGCCCCGAGAAGCCGGCGAGCGAGGGGCCGACCTTGCCGGCCGCGCCCGCGACGCCCGGAATGGCGTGGCAGCTGCCGCAGGGCCGCGCGGCGATCGCCTTTCGGCCGCGCTCAGGGTCGCCGCCGGTCAGCGCCTGCGCCCGCTCGACCAGCCGCCGATGGCTCTCCACCTGGTTCGCGGCCAGGCCGGCGCCGATGACGCCCAGCACGAAGACGGCCGCGGCGGCCATGGCGGGTCCGGTCCTAGCCATGCGCGGCCTCCGGCGTCGGCGGCCGGCTCCTCAGCTGCGGCGCGAGCAGGGCCACGGCGACGGCGGCGTGGAACAGGCCGCCAGGGACCCACATCAGCACGCCGGCGAGCTGCTGGTCCTGCACCGGCGTCAGGCCGAACACCGCGAGGCCCAGCGCCGCATAGGGCGCGTACCAGGGGCTGGCCGAGAAGGCCATGAAGGCGCCGAGCGCCCCGCTCGCCATGGAGGTGACGAACAGCAGGGCCGCCGCGGTCCAGGGATTGCGGCGCGGGCTGAGCATCGCCGACCAGAACAGCAAGGCGGTGACGAAAAAGGCGAGGTGCTGGGCGGCGTGCCAGGCCTGGCTCTTCAGCGCGAGGTCGAACAGCGAAGGCAGGTGCCAGGTCCAGAGCGCCGCGGCCTGAAGCACGGTGGCCAGCAGGGGATCGGTGAACATGCGCCACAGGCCGGCGCCCGCGGCGCTGCGCGGGAGCACGGCCAGCGCCTGGCGCGCGCGCGCGGGGAAGGCCCAGAGCATCAGGCTGAGCGGCCGCGACCAGACGAGCAGGGGGGCGGCGGCCAGCATGATCAGCTCGTGCTCGGCCATGTGCGCGGTGAAGGAGCGCGCGCCCAGTGCATGCAGCGGCGAGAGCGTCGCCCCCGCCAGCGCCCCCAGGCCCGCGGCGAAGATCGCGCCCCGCCGGTCGAGCCCGCGCCGGCCGTTCGCCGATCGCCCGCGCAGGCGCAGGAAGCCGAGGGCGAAGAGAGCCGCCGCCAGCAGCATTGGGAGCAGCATCCAGGGCTCCGGCCCGGGATAGCCGGACGCGGCCGGCGCGCCCACCGCGTGGGCCTGCGCCCCGCCCGGAGCGAGCACGGCCAGGGTGATGAGAGGCGCGCGTCTCATCGGTGGCACGCCGGCAGGATGACGCCCGTCAGCGCCTGGAAGCCGATGGCAAGCAGGAAGATGGCGGCCGCGCCGGCGCCGATCGCACCGGCGACGCTGCGGCTGTGCGGCCCTGCCTCAGGGGCGGTGCGCAGACGGATGTGGACGCGCCAGGAGACCAGGCCGCCGGCCGCGGCGACCAGGCCGAACAGCACGCCGAGGCCGACCGTGAGCAGCGGCGTCCCCAGCTCGCAGTCCCAGTCGATGACGGAGGAGGCGATCTGGTGGTGCGCGAACCAGCCGACGGCGCCGAGGAACAGGCCGGCCCAGGGCGCCAGCGCGCTGGAGGTCGGTCGCCCGCTCATGGGAGCCACCTCGGCGCCCAGTAGACCAGGAGATAGAGCGGGAACCAGGCGAGCACCACGAAGGTCCAGTAGACTCCGTCGTCGTCGACATCGGAGAAGCGCTCAGTGTCGACGCTGTGGGTGAACAGGAAGACGGTCACGAACAGGGTGTCGACGAAGTCGGTCACCAGGTGGGTGGTGTGCAGCAGCATCAGCGCCCAGGTCGCCGAGCCGTAGGCGTCCTGGTCCACGTGGGTGTTCAGGTGGGCGAACTCGAAGCCGCGGATCACCAGGGCGAGCGCGTTCATCACGAAGACGACCACCGCCCAGAAGCGGGTCGGATCGAGCTGCCGGCGGCGCGCGGCGCGGCACATGACGACGGTGGGCGGCAGGCTGGCCAGCAGCAGCAGGGTCTGGGCCGTGCCCCAGCCGAGGTCCGGCGGCCGATCCGACAGCGGCCACCGTGACGCGCCGTTCATCAGGTACAGGTAGGCCGCCGCCGCGAGCGCGAAGGCCGCCCCCTCCATCAGCATGAAGGCCAGCCCCGCCCAGTACCACAGGCCGTGGCTGCGGAACCCGGCCGCCGGCAGGCGCGAGAGGTCGCCGCGCGCGCTCATGGGGCGGGCTCGCGCACGGTCCCGAACGCCCTCTCCCCCGCAAGCGGTGGAGCATCTTGGCTCCAGGTCCTCCACCGCGTAGCGGGGGAGGTGGATCGGCGCGCAAGCGCCGAGACGGAGGGGGCGTTCTGCGCGGCCCTCATGCCAGGGCTCCCGGGATCTTGTCGTCGGGCGCGCCGACCGCCCTGGAGTGCGACGGCTTGGGCCAGAACCAGCCGATGAAGCAGAGTGCGATGGGGATCGAGCCCCAGATCAGCCACCACTCGTCGAAGATGGAGGCGATGAACATGAAGCTGATGGCCAGCGCCGCGAGGAGGGGCCAGATGCTGGGATCAGGCGAGCCCTCACGGATGTCGGGCTCGGCGTCGCTGATGCCGGTGAGCAGCACCTCGCGCTTCTCCAGCGACAGCCCCTCCATCACCGGCAGCGGGCCGCCGGGCAGCCACAGCGGGTTGCGGCCATCGACCACCGGCGTCAGGCCGAAGTTGTAGGCAGGCGGCGGCGAGCTGGTCGCCCACTCCAGCCCCGCGGCGTCCCAGGGGTTGGGGCCGGCCGACGCGCCGCGACGGGCGCTGATGACGAGGTTCAGCACATAGACCGCGACGCCGGTCGCGAGCAGATAGGCGCCCAGCGTCGAGATGAGGTTCAGCGTCCCCCAGCCCATCTCGGCGGGGTAGGTGTAGACGCGGCGGGGCATGCCCATCAGGCCGGCGATGTGCATGGGGAAGAAGGCGAGGTTGAAGCCCGCGAAGATCAGCCAGAAGGCCCATCTGCCGGCGGTCTCGCCGGGCATGCGGCCGAGCGCCTTGGGGAACCAGTAGTGGATCGCGCCGAGCAGCGGGAAGACGGCGCCCCCGATCAGCACGTAGTGGAAGTGGGCGACGACGAAGTAGGTGTCGTGCACCTGGGTGTCGAGCGGCACGCTGGCCAGCATCAC
>CBJNAS010000167.1:0-6970 GCA_966434565.1 uncultured Phenylobacterium sp. | reverse complement strand
GGAAGCCGCGCAGGGTGGCGTCGAGCTGCGGCTCGTCCAGCAGGAAGGCGTCGTGGCCCTTGTCGCTTTCGATCTCGGCGAAGCTCGCACGGCAGCCGGCGGCGTTCAGCGCGCGCACCACCTCGCGGCTCTCGGCGGTCGGATAGAGCCAGTCGGATGAGAAGGAGAGCACGCAGAACTTCACGTGGCGCGCCTTGCGGAACGCCTCGGTCAGCACGCCGCCGTGCCGGGCCGCCAGGTCGAAATAGTCCATGGCGCGGGTGATGTAGAGGTAGGAGTTGGCGTCGAAGCGGTCGACGAAGCTCGTCCCCTGGTGGCGCAGGTAGCTCTCCACCTGGAAGTCGGCGTCGAACCCCCACGACAGGCCGTCGCGCTGCAGCTCGCGGCCGAACTTGCGCTGCAGGGCGGCCTCCGACAGGTAGGTGATGTGCGCGGCCATGCGCGCCACCGCGAGCCCCTTCTCCGGGCGGACGCCGGCCTGCTCATAGGCGCCGGCGCGCCAGTCGGGATCGGCCATGATCGCCTGCCGGCCGACCTCGTGGAAGGCGATGTTCTGCGCCGAGTGGCGCGGCGCCGCTCCGATGCAGATCGCCGAGAACAGCTTCTCCGGATAGTCCGCCGCCCATTGCAGCACCTGCATGCCGCCCATCGAGCCGCCGACCACCGCGAACAGGGACTCGAGGCCCAGCGCCTCCACCAGCATGGCCTGGGCGCGGACCATGTCGGCGATGGTGATCACCGGGAAGGAGAGGCCGTAGGGCTGGCCGGTCCGGGTGTCGACCGAGGCGGGACCGCTCGAGCCCATGCAGCCGCCGATCACGTTCGAGCAGATGATGAAGTACCGCTCCGGGTCGAGCGGCCGGCCGGGGCCCACCACTCGGCTCCACCAGCCGGGCTTGCCGGTGGTGGGATGGATCGAGGCCACGTGCTGGTCGCCGGTCAGCGCGTGGCACACCAGGACAGCGTTGGATCGCTCGGCGTTCAGCCGGCCGTAGGTGTTGTAGGCGATCTCCAGCGCAGGCAGCTTCCCCCCCGAGTCGAGGCGCAGCGCCCTGCTCACCGGGAACCGCATCGTCCCGCCGTGGATGTCGGCGCCGGGGCTAACGTCGGCGGTTTGGGTCATGACAGGCCTTGGACCTGCAAGCCCTTTCAGTGTCAATGGCTTCGCAGCGGCGGCTTCCGCGGCTATGAGGCGCGCGAGGAGCCAGAGCACCCATGGACCGGCTGATCCTGTTCAGGCACGCCAAGGCCGAGAGCGACGCGGCGAGCGGCGACGACTTCGACCGGGCGCTCGCCCCGCGCGGCCGGCGCGAAGCCAAGGCCATGGGCGAGCATCTGGCGACCCTGGGCTGTCGCCCCGACCTGGCGCTGGTCTCTCCGTCGCTGCGCACCCGCGAGACCTGGGAGATCGCCGGCGCGGCCTTGCCGGAGTGCGAGACCCGGCTGGAGCCGCACCTCTACAACGCCGAAGCCGGCGTGATCCGCCGCCTGGCCGAGGCTGCCGGCCGGGGTCGCGGCACGGTCGTGGTGGTGGGCCACAATCCGGGCCTGCAGGAGCTGGCGCTCAGGCTGCTGATCGAGGGCGCGGCCCCGGCCTCGTTCGTGGCGCGCGCCCAGCGGAAGTTTCCGCCCGCCGCCATCGCCATCTTCGATTTCGACGCCGCCGAACGCGCCACGGCCGACGGGCTGTTCTATCCGGAGCGTCAGCCGTGAGCCGCATCTTCAAGATCCTTACGCGCCCCGAGTGGACGGCGGCGCAGGCCGCCGGGACCTTCGACGGCTCCGCGGTCGACCGCCAGGACGGCTATATCCACTTCTCCACGGTCGAGCAGGCGCAGGAGACGGCCGAGAAGCACTTCCGCGGCCAGGCGGACCTGCTGGTGCTGGAGGTCGACGCCTCGGACCTGGAGCCGAAGCTGATGTGGGAGCCGTCGCGCGGCGGCGCCCTGTTCCCGCACCTCTACGGACCGCTGGACGTGCGCAAGGTGCGCCGGGTCTTCGAGGCGCCGCTGGGCGAGGATGGGGTTCCACGGCTTTTCCCTCCCCACGATGGGGAGGGAAGGTGATCCACGACCTCGCCACCCGCGCCCTGCGGCTGCTCGATCCCGAGGACGCCCACCGGCTGGCCGTGCGCGCCCTGCAGGCCGGGCTGGGGCCGCGTGCGGGCGCGGACGATCCGATCCTGGCGACCGAGGTCGCGGGGCTGAAGCTGCCCAATCCGGTCGGCCTGGCCCCCGGTTTCGACAAGAATGGCCAGGTGTTCGGCCCCATGCTGCGGGCCGGCTTCGGCTTCGTCGAATGCGGCACCGTCACGCCCAGGCCCCAGGCCGGCAATCCCCGGCCGCGGCTGTTCCGCCTGACCGAGGACCGGGCGGTGATCAACCGCATGGGTTTCAACAACGACGGCCTGGAGGCCTTCGCCGCCCGCCTCGCGCGCCGCGGCCCGGGCGTGGTCGGCGCCAATCTCGGAGCGAACAAGGACGCCGCCGACCGCATCGCCGACTATGTCGGCTGCTTGCGGCGGCTCTGGGGGCTGGCCGCCTACTTCACCATCAACATCTCCTCGCCCAACACGCCGGGGCTGCGCGCGCTGCAGACCCGCGCCGCGCTGGAGGAGCTGCTCGGCCGCATCGCCGAGACGCGCGATGCTCTGCCGGCCGAGGGCCGCGCGCCGATGTTCCTGAAGGTCGCTCCGGACCTGGAGTCGGACGAGGTCGAGGCGATCGTCGAGACGGTGGCGGCCCACGGCCTGGCCGGGGTGATCGTCTCCAACACCACGATCTCGCGCCCGCCGCTCGAGTCACGGTTCGGCGGCGAATCGGGCGGCCTCTCCGGCGCCCCGCTCAAAGGCCTCTCGGACGCCAAGCTGCGCGAGTTCGCCCAGGCCTCGGCCGGCCGGCTGGCGCTGATCGGCGCGGGCGGGATCGCCACCGGCGCCGACGCCTACGCCAAGATCCGGGCCGGCGCGTCTGCGGTGCAGCTCTACTCCGCCCTGGTGTTCGAAGGCCCGGGTCTCGTGCTGCGCATCAAACGCGAGCTCGCCGCATGTCTGCGGCGGGACGGCTTCACCCATCTGAAAGAGGCCGTGGGGCAAGGTTGACGCGTTAACCCCTGCGCATTCGTTCGGCGCATTCGTTGCCGAACCGGGCCGGGTGGATTACGGGGTAGACATGGCGGACGCGCCAACGCCGCAGGAGCCTCCGAAGCCGTCCCCCCGCCGTTTCTTCTGGCCCGGCGGCCTCTCCGCCCGCCTGCTGGTGCTGACCGTACTGTTCGTCGCCCTGGGCGGGGCGATGACCCTGCCGCCCTCGCTCGCGGCCTATGAGCGGCAATGGCTGCTCGACCGCGTGCGCGCCGCCGAGCTCGCCTCGCTCGCCCCCGAGGTGGCCCCCGACCGCGTCGTCAGCGAGCAGCTGAAGGCCCAGTTCCTCAACGGGGCCGGCGTCGACATCGTGGCGGTCTCCGTCGACGGCATCCGCCAGCTGGTGTTCGCCAGGCCCAGGCCGGGACAGACGTCGGCGCCCTATCTGGTGGACCTGCGCCGTCGCGCGCCCGGGCTCGACTGGCTGGCGCCGTTCCAGACCCTGTTCGGGCCTGACGGCCGGCGCATCCGCGTCATGGCCGAGGCGCGCTTCCGCAAGGCCGATTTCGTCGAGTTCGTGGCCTCGGACGTCGAGCTCAAGCGGGTGCTGGCCAGCTATCTCTGGCGCCTGGTGCTGCTGGTGGCCTTCGTCTCCACCATCGCCGGCATCCTGGTCTATCTGGCGCTCAACCTGTTCCTGGTGCGGCCGATGCAGCGGATCACCCGCTCGATGGAGCGCTTCCGGGTCGACCCCGAGGATCCCGCCGCGCGCATCATGCTGTCCGGCCGCCGCGACGAGATCGGCCGCGCCGAGCTCGAGCTCGACCGCATGCAGGCGGACCTGCGCGCCGCCCTGCACTCGCGCGCGCGGCTCGCGGCGCTTGGCGAGGCGGTGGCCAAGATCAACCATGACTTGCGCAACATGCTGACCAGCGCTCAGATCGCCTCGGAGCGGCTGGCCGCGCTGAAGGACCCCAAGGTCAGCCAGGCCCTGCCGCGGCTGGAGCGCGCGCTGGACCGGGCGGTGCGGCTCGCCTCCGACGTGCTGGCCTACGGCAAGACCCAGGAACCGGCGCCCGAGATCCGCACCCTGCCGCTCGGTCCGGTGGTGGAGATGGCGGCCGAGGACGCCGGGCTGTCGGAAGACGGGGTGCGCCTGGTCGACGAGATCCCTGCGGGCGCCCAGGTGAGCGCCGACCCCGACCAGCTGCACCGCATCCTCGCCAACCTGATGCGCAACGCCCGCGAGGCCATCGAGCAGCAGGAGGGCCGCTTGGCGCCAGGCGTCATCCGAGTCGCGCTGGCGCAGGCGGACGGGACCAGTGTGGTCCGCGTCGCCGACAACGGGCCCGGCGTGCCGGAGCGGGCGCGCGAGCGGCTGTTCCAGGCGTTCGCCGGCTCGACCCGGCCGGAGGGCGCGGGCCTCGGCCTGGCCATCGCCCGCGAGCTGGCCCTGGGCCACGGCGGCGACCTGGCGCTGGCCGAGACCGGCCCGGACGGCGCCGCCTTCGAGCTCCGCCTCCCTGGCGCCCCCCCGCGCGCCAGCACCCGCACGACCCGTGGGGCGCGGAGCTCGGCTTAGGGGAACCACGGACGAGACCGACGACACGGGCGTGATCTTCCGTGAATTCCGTGCATTCGTGGCTCAAAACCCCCGCGCCACGCCCTCGCGGCGGGGATCCGCGCCGCCGAGATAGCCGCCCGGGATCTTCTCGACCCCGTGAAGCCCCGAGCCCTCCGCGCCCGTGCCCGCCACCAGGCGCACCCCGCGCGCCTCAAGGCCGGCCACGACTTCGGGTGGGAGCTTCGCTGCCTCGGCGTCGTAGGTGTTCCCGCGCGCGATCAGGTTGGGCAGGTCGATGGCCTGCTGGATCGGCAGCTTCCAGTCGAGCAGGCCCACCAGCGCCTTCAGGTCGTAGGCGATGATGCCGGGCCCGCCGGGTGAGCCCAGGGCGGCGACGAAGCGGCCCTGGCGGTCCAGGACGATGGTCGGGCTCATCGCCGAGCGCGGCCGCTTGCCGGGCGCCACGGCGTTGGCCGCCGGCGCGCCGTCCGGGTCCTTCGGCGAGAAGGAGAAGTCGGTCAGCTGGTTGTTGAGGAAGAAGCCGCCGACCATCCGGCCCGACCCGAAGATGCTTTCCACCGTGGTGGTCATGGAGACCACGTTCCCGCGGGCGTCGACGACGACGAAGTGGCTGGTGCCGCCGGGCTCGGGGGTGCGGTAGGGCGCGCGCACGCCCGCGCCCGGCGGGGTCCAGGGAGGGGGTGACGGGCCGGCGACCGGCCCGATCAGCCTGGCGCGGTCGTCGAGATAGCCCGCGCTGAGCAGGCCCTCGACCGGCACGGCGACGAAGTCGGGGTCGCCGACGTAGCGGTCGCGGTCGGCGTAGGCCAGCCGGCTCGCCTGGGAGAACAGATACCAGGCCTGCGGGTCCGCGGGCCCGCGGGCGGCGATGTCCGTGCGTTCGAGAAGCCCCAGCGCCTCCAGCACGCCGGGCCCGCCTGAGGGCGCCGGCGGCAGGCAGACGACATAGATGCGGTAGGGCCGGCAGAGCGCCGGGCCCGCTTCGGGCCGGTAGCGGGCGAGGTCGTCCAGCGTCAGCGTCCCGGGCAGATCGCCCTCGTGGGTGCGCGCGACGATGGCCTTCGCCAGTGGTCCGCCGAGCAGGCCCGCCGGGCCACGGGCCGCAATGCGCCGCAGGCTCTCTGCATAGGCCGGGTTCGTCAGCACGTCGCCGGCCTGGATGCGGAGCCCGTCGGCCCTGGTGAAGTAGCGCGCCGCGTCGGGGGCGTCGGCTTGCGGCGCCTTGGATCTGGCCGCCTCGGCGAGCCGCTGCGGCACGACGAAGCCGTGGGCCGCGAGCCGCTCGGCCGCGCCGAACAGGCCCTTCCAGGCCAGCCGCCCGTGCTGGGCGTGCGCCAGCGACAGCATGGCGATCGCCCCCGGAACCCCGGTCGAGCGGCCGCTCAACACCGCCGTGTAGAAGGCGAGCGGCTTGCCGTCTGGGCCGAGGAACATGTCAGGGAAGGCCGCCGCGGGCGCCGTCTCGCGGCCGTTGTAGGCGGTCACGGCATGGGTCCTGGCGTCGTAGAAGACCATGAAGGCGCCGCCCCCGAGGCCCGAGCTCTGCGGCTCGACCAGGCCCAGCACGGCCTGCACGGCCACCGCCGCGTCCACCGCCGAGCCGCCGCGGCGCAGCACCGCCAGCCCGGCCTCGACCGCCATCGGGCTGGCGGCGGCCACCATGGCGTGGGCCGCCGTCCCGCGCGTCTCCGGCGCGGCGGCGATGGCAGGGGCAGTGGGGCGGGGCCGGGCCTGGCCGGCCGGCGCGACGAGCGCGATCGCGCCGGCCAGGGCGAGGGCGAGCAGACGGGGGTTCAGCGGCAAGGCGATCCTCCTGCGCCCGGCCACAGACGGCTCAGCAGACGGCTCAGGCGAGGTGGGATAGGCTCTGGCCCATCATGCCGCAAGCCGCCGCCGACCGCCCCCGCCCCGGGCCCCGCAACCTGATCACCGATGTCGCTGGGCTGAAGGTGGGCCAGGCCCAGGACGAGCGCGTCCGCAGCGGCGTGACCGTGATCCTGCCGGAGGCGCCCAGCGTCTGCGCCTGCGATGTGCGCGGCGGGGCGCCCGGCACGCGCGAGACCGAGGCCCTGGCCGCGGAGAACCTGGTTGACGCCGTGGATGCGGTGGTGCTCTCCGGCGGCTCGGTCTACGGCTTGGCGGCGGCCGACGGCGTGACCGCCTGGCTGGGCGCGCGCGGGCGCGGCTTCGTCGTGCGCCCGGAGCTGGCGATCCCGCCCGCGCCGGTCGCGCCCGGCGCCATCCTGTTCGACCTCGCCAACGGCGGCGACAAGGCCTGGGGGGAGGATCCGCCCTATCGTGAG
>CBJNAS010000166.1:0-6981 GCA_966434565.1 uncultured Phenylobacterium sp. | reverse complement strand
GTCGACGAGAAGTTTCCCGCCGAACCCTTTGAACGGCTTGGCTATAATCTCGCGATCCACGGCCAGAAGAGCTACAACGGCGTGGCCATCCTGTCGAAGTCGCCGCTGGAGGACGTGCGCCGCGGCCTGCCCTTGATCGGAGATGAGGGCGAGGCCGACGAGCACGCCCGCTACATCGAGGCGGTCGTCTCCGGCTCCACGCCCGTGCGGGTGGCCTCGATCTACCTGCCGAACGGCAATCCGGTGGCCACCGACAAGTTCGCCTACAAGCTCTCCTGGATGGAGCGCCTGCGCCGCCACGCCCAGGGGCTGCTGGCGTTCGAGGAGCCGCTGGCCCTGGTCGGCGACTACAACGTCATTCCCGAGCCGCGCGACGCGGAGTTCCCCGCCAACTGGACCGGCGACGCCCTCTTCCAGCCGCAGAGCCGCGCAGCCTTCCGGGCGCTGAAGTGGCTGGGACTCACCGACGCCTTCCTGCAGGCGGACGGGGCCCAGGGCGCCTACACCTTCTGGGACTACCAGGCCGGCGCCTGGCAGCGGAACAACGGCATTCGCATCGACCACGCCCTGCTCTCGCCCCAGGCCGCCGACCGGCTGCGCGGCGTCTCCATCCACCGCGACGTGCGCAGCTGGGACAAGCCGTCCGACCACGTCCCGCTGGTCATCGAGCTGGACGTCTAGCGAAGGCCGCTTCTCGCCCTTGGCGAAGCAGCGTAGCCTCGCTGCGATGAAAGAGCTCGGCCCGTTCCTGGTCCTGATCGTGGTGATCGCCGTCACCCTGGCGGTCCTGGGCGCGGCGGTGGGCTGGTACAACGAGGAAGGCCGGCGGGTCCGGCGCGGCCTGCGCAAGGTGCTGAAGGGCGAGACCCACGCCCTGATCGTCGCCCACGGCCGCGGGCGCGGCGCCGGGTTCAACTTCACCAGCGGCGCCATGGCGGTCACCTGGGACAGCGGCGAGTGGTGCCTGATCTACCGTATGGAAGAGCTGCTGGGCGTCGAGCTCATCGTCGACGGCCTGGTGGCCGGGCGGGCCTTCCGGGGCGAGCCGCGGCGGCCGGTGGACCAGCTGGGCGGCGCCGAGGAGCGGGTGGCCCTGCGGCTGGTGTTCGACGATCCGCAGCACGCCGACTTCCTGCTGGAGCTGTGGAACGGCCCGCGTCCGCCGCGCCGTCCGGCGCTGAACGCCGTCGAGGCGGTGGAAGAAGGAAACCGCTGGCTGGCGCGCATCGAGTCGATCTTCCGCCGCCAGCCTCCGGCCTCGACCCGCGTGGCGCGGCGGAGCGAGCCGCCGGCGGCCGCTGCGCCTGCGCCGGAGCCTGCACCTGCGCCGGAGCCCGAGGACGAGGTCGCGGCCCCAGCGCCGCTGGCTCCCGCCCCGGCCCCGCCGCCTCCAACGACCCGCGCAGCGGCGGCCAGGCCGTCCGCCCCTGACGGGCGCCAGGAGTTGCCCTTCGGCGATCGCGCGCCCTGGGACGAAGACGAGGACGACGCGGCCTTGCTCTGAGACACTCGAGCGCGCCCGTCACCCGGCGGCGGCTCGCGCGTTCCGCGCCTATGATGATCTTGTCACAAGTGAATCGGCGCCTCCGCATCGTCCTGGCGATCGGAGCGGCGCTGACGCTGGCCGCCTGCCAGAAGCCCGACCCGGACTTCTCGGACCATGACGTCGACCTGGCCCTGCAGACCCTTGAGGCCGCCCCCGCGCACGGCTTTGCGGCGGAGCGCTTCCATATCCAGCGCCTGAAGGCCCTGCTGCATCCCGGCAACGGCGCCGATCGGGCCGAGGGCGCGCGCGAGCTGAAGGCGGCGCTCGTCGACTACGCCCGCGCCCAGCACGGCCTGACCATTCCCGCCCAAGCCTTTCCCAAGGACTGGGGCCTGAAGCCCGCACCCTATGACGCCGAGGGCGGCCTGAACGCCGCGCTGAAGGCCGGATCCCTGCAGGCCTGGCTCGAGCACCAGCCCCCGCCCCTGCCCGCCTACCAGGCGCTGCAGAAGGCCTACGTCGCCTATCAGAAGATCCCCGCCGCCGGCGGCTGGCCCGCCGTAGCCGCCGACGCGCTGGCGCCCGACGCCCCGCCCCCCGACGTCGCGGCCCTGCGCCTGCGGCTCGCCTACGAGGACCCTCAGCTAACGGCGACACCGGCGGACCAGCTGCCCGATGCGGGCCTCGTCGCCGCCGTCCAGCGCTTCCAGTGGGCGCACGGCCTGCAGGTCACCGGCCAGCTCGACACCGGCACCCTGGCGGCCCTGAACACGCCGGCCGAGAGCTACGCCGCCCAGATCCGCGCCAACCTCGAGCGCCTGCGCTGGCTGCCCCGCCAGGAGCCGCCGACGCGCATCGACGTCAACACCGCCGCCGCCGTGATGGACTATTACGTGGACGGCAGGCTCGCCAGCCACATGCTGGCGGCCTCGGGCAAGCCCGGCGACGACGAGACGCCCATGCTGGCCTCTGCGATCGACAGCATCGTCTTCAACCCGCCCTGGAACGTGCCCCAGGAGATCGCCCAGGACGAGATCCTGCCCAAGGGCGCGGACTACCTGGAGCGCAAGGGCTTCGTCTGGAAGAACAGGCGGCTGGTGCAGCAGCCCGGCCCGGACGCCGCGCTGGGCGTGGTCAAGTTCGAGTTCGCCAACCCCTACGCCGTCTATCTGCACGACACCCCGGCCAAGGCCGCCTTCGCCCAGGCGCAGCGGGCGGTGAGCCACGGCTGCGTGCGCGTGGCCCAGGCGATCGACCTGGCCAAGATCCTGCTCTCGAACGAGCCGGACTGGCCCGCCGGGCGCGTGGACCAGACGATCGCCTCGGGCGACACGGTCCACGTCCGCCTGAGCCGGCCGGTCCCGGTGCGCCTGCTCTATCTCACGGCCTTTTCCGACGGCGACCGGTTAGGCTTCCGCTCCGACCTCTACGGCTGGGACGCCCAGCTGCTGCAGCTGCTCGACCATCCGCCGCCCGCGCGAAAGCCGGGGCGCAAAGCTTGAGTCGGTTGGCCGCCCTAAGCCGGCTCGCCCTGCGCCAGGGCGCGCTCCACGGCGAGCGCCAGGTCGAGCGCGCGGATCGCCTCCTCGGCGGTGACCACCGGCCGGGGCGCCTCGCCGCGGACCGCCGCCAGGAAGCTCGCCACGCTCGCGCCCAGGGGATCCTGCGCCTCGGGCGTGTCGGCGAAGTCAGGATTGAAGGGGAACGGCGTGGTGTTGCGGAAGGTGCGCGCCAGGAAGTCGATTTCCACCTCGCCGGAGGGGAACACCACACGCATGGTCCGCTTGCGCGCCGGCGCCTGGCGCGAGACGTCGAAGACTGCCAGGAAGCCGTCGTCGAAGGCGATCTCCGCTCGCGTCGCGTCCCAACCGCCCGCGCTGTCCGTGGTGGCCGGCAGGGCGGCGGAGAGCGCCAGCGCCAAGTCAAGGTCGTGCACCATCAGGTCGAGCACGGCCGAGACGTCCTGACTGCGCTCCGAGGCCGGCCCGTGGCGCAGGGCCTCGAGCCGCAGCGGCCGCTCGGGCGCGTCCAGCAGGCCCATGGCGCGGAAGACCACGCGCTCCTGATGGCCGCAGGCGACCACCAGTCCGCGGGCGGCGGCGGCCTTGCGAATCTTCTCGGCGCCGGCGACGTCCACGGCGATCGGCTTTTCGACATAGACCGGCTTGCCCGCGGCGATCGCCGCCAGGGCGAACTCGTCGTGCGTCGTGGCGGGCGAGGCCACGGTGACCACGTCGACCGCGTCGAGAAAGGCGTCCAGCTGATGGAAGGCGCGCCCGCCCAGCGGGACCGCGACCTGGGCGGCGCGCGCGGGATGCGGGTCCAGCACCGCCGACAAGGTCACGCCGTCGAGACGGGCGTACTGGCGCGCATGATAGGCGCCGAACACGCCGGCGCCGATGACGCCGCCCCGCAGTGAGTGAGACTCGGCCATGCCCTTCTCCGGATGCGGAGGAGCGCCTATCAGGTCAGGCGCGCAAACGCCACCCGAAGGCAATTCCCCTACCCCCGCGCGCGCGTTAGAACCCACGCTTCGCCCCCGTTCAGGAGCTTTCCGTGCCGCGCCTGTTCAGCGCCTTCATCATCGTCGACTGGAGCGCGGCCTCGAAGCCGACGACCGGCGCGGATTCCGTCTGGATCGGCGTCCTGAAGCGCGACGTGCGCTTTCGCATGGCCTTCGAGAGCTACAATCCGCCCACCCGCGCGGAAGCCGAGAAGCGGATCGTCGCCATCCTCGACGACCTGAAGAAGCGCGGCGAGCGCGCCTTCCTGGGATTCGATTTTCCGCTGGGCTTCCCGCGCGGTTTCGCCGCGGCCCTGAACCTGCCCGGCGAGAAGCCCTGGCGCGCGGTCTGGGACCAGATCGACAAGATGGCCAAGGACAAGGCCGACAACACCAACAACCGGTTCGGCGTCGGCGCGGAGATCAACCGGCGCCTGACCGGCGGGCCGTTTCCCTTCTGGGGCTGCCCGCCGAAGGATGCGCTGACCACCCTGCAGCCGAAGCGCGTGCGGACGCACGGGCCCGACGACCTGCCGGAATTCCGCCACGCGGACCTGGCCGCGAAGGGCGCGGCCTCGATCTGGAAGCTCTATTACAACGGCTCGGTGGGGGGGCAGGCGATCCTCGGCATCCCCGCGCTCCGGCGGCTGAAGCTGGCCCGCGGCGAGGCCCTGAAGGTCTGGCCTTTCGAGACCGGTTTCAAAGGCTTGACCGAAGAGGCTCTCGCCGGTGTCGAGGTCGTCGCGGCCGAGGTCTATCCCTCGCTGCTGAAGCTGCAGGCCGGACCGGGCGAGGTGAAGGACCTGGCGCAGGTGCGTGGCGCCGCAGAGCATTTCGCCCGCCTGGACGAGGCCAGCCGGCTCGCCCCGCTGTTCGGCCCACCGCCGGCGACGGCGGCCGACGTGATCCTCGATGCGGAGCGCGAGGAGGGCTGGATCCTGGGCGCCGGCGCCTAAAGTCAGATCCCTCGCCGCGCCAGGATCCAGAACCGCCAGAGCAGCAGGCCGCCCGCCATCAGGCTGGCGATGACCACGGCCCAGGCCATGCCGACGATCCCGAGCTTTAGCGGGATGGCGAGGAACCAGGCCAGCGGGATCATCAGCAGGATGTAGCTCGCCAGATGGGTCGCGCTGGGGAGCCAGACGTCGCCGCGCGCGCGCAGCGCCTGGGCAGTCACCACCTGCAGGGCGTCGGGCAGGAACATCAGGCAGGCGATCGCCAGGCCCTCCCGCGCCATGGTGATCGCCTGCGGGTCGTGGCTGTAGAGCTGCACGATCATGCCGGCGAGGGGCCCGACGAGCAGGGTCACGGCCAGGCCGTAGACCACGGTCACGCCGAAGGCGGCGGCCGCCGCGCGCCGCACCGCCGTCGCGCTGCGCGCGCCATAGGCCGCGCCCACCCGCACCGCCGCGGCGGTGGAGAGGCCGAGCGGAACCATGAAGATGATGGCGGTGACGTTGAGCACGATCGCCCAGCCGGCGACGGTAAGCGCGCCGATCCAGCCGGCGATCACGTTGAGGCTGTTGAAGGCCGTCGTTTCGAACAGGTTGGACAGTCCCGCGCCGAAGCCGATGCGCCGCTGTTCCGCAGACGCCGCGCGGTCCCGCGGCGCACGCTCGAACACTCCTAGTTCGCGCGCCTCACGCATGCGGGCGATGTAGACGAGCAGGGCGGCGCAGAGCGTCAGGCGCGCGCCGAGCGTGGCGAGCGCCCCGCCGACCGCGCCCAACGCCGGCAGGCCGAAGGTCCCCGGCACGAGCAGGAGGTCGAGGGCCAGGTTCACGGCGTTGGCCGCCCACATCGCCCAGGCCGAGGGCCCGGGCCGCGACAGGCCTTCCAGCCAGAAACTCGCGGCCACGCTCAAGGCGTAGGGCGCCAGCGACAGGGCGAGGACCTGCAGGGGTCGGCTCGCCCCATCGGCTAAATCGCGCGAGAGGCCGATGACGTGCAGGAAGGCCGGCCCGCCCAGCATCAGCACGGCCGTGGAGCCGCCGCCGAGCCAGAGGCTGTAGACCAGGCCGCGCCGCAGCACCGCGCCCGCCTCGCGCCGCCGGCCCTCCCCCACGGCGCGCGCAGTCATCACCTGCACCCCGCTCAGCAGGCCCACCACCATGGTGATGACCACATTGGTCGGCGCCCAGCCCAGGGCGTGGTAGCCCAGCTGGGTCGCCGAATAGCGGCCGACGACGATGGCGTCGGCCAGCCCCATGCCCATGATGCCGAGCCTCGCCAGCACCACGGGCCCGGCGAGCCGCAGCAGCTTGGCGAACTCCGAGCGGAGGGTGATGTCCTCCCTCCCCTTCATGGGACCTTCATGGGGAGGGGACGAAAGTTACGCCGCCGCGTGCGCCGCGGTCCCCGGCTCTCCCTTGAGCTTCTCGGCCACCAGAAAGGCCAGCTCCAGCGCCTGCTCGCCGTTGAGGCGCGGGTCGCAGTGGGTGTGGTAGTGGTCGGCGAGGTCGCCCTCTGTCAGCGCCCGCGCCCCGCCCAGGCATTCGGTGACGTTCCGCCCGGTCATCTCCAGGTGGACGCCGCCAGGATGCACGCCCTCGGCCTCGCAGATCTCCACGAAGCTCTTCACCTCCGACAGGATCCGGTCGAACGGCCGGGTCTTGTAGCCGTTGGCGGCGGTCAGCGTGTTGCCGTGCATCGGGTCGATCGCCCAGACCAGGCTGCGGCCGTCGGCCTTGGTCGCGCGCAGCAGCTTGGGCAGCCGCTCGGCGATCTTGTCCGCGCCGAAACGGCCGTAGAGCGTGAGCCGGCCGGCCTCGTCGCCCGGATTGAGCACGTCCACCAGGCGCAGGATATCGTCGCCTTCCATGGTGGGGCCGCACTTCACCCCGATCGGGTTGCGGATGCCGCGGAAGAACTCCACGTGGGCGCCGTCGAGCTCGCGGGTCCGCTCGCCGATCCACAGCAGGTGGGCCGAGGTGTCGTACCACTCGCCCGAGGTGGAATCGACGCGGGTCATCGCCTCCTCGACGCCCAGCAG
>CBJNAS010000165.1:0-6982 GCA_966434565.1 uncultured Phenylobacterium sp. | reverse complement strand
CCCCCCCCCCCCCCCCCCCCTCCCCAGGCCGCGCCCCCGCCGCCGGCCGTGGCGCCGGCGCGCCCGGCCGCCCCACCGCCTCCGCCGGCTCCTGTCTATCGCACGGTCACCACCCGCTCGGTCACGGGCAAGGTGATCGAGGTCGAGGGCCGCCCGGTCAGCTACCGCGTGAAGAAGGGCGACACCCTCGAGGGCATCGCCGACGCGCTGGGGACCACCATCGCCCAGCTGCGCGACGACAACCACCTGAAGAAGCGCGCGAAGATCCGGCCGGGCCAGATGCTGAAGGGGCCGCGGACGACGGGACACGCCTATGTGGCGGGGCCGGGCGACACGCTCTACGCCATCTCCCGCCGGTTCGGCGTCACCGACGACGCCTTGCGGGAGGAGAACGGTCTGTCCCGCAGCGCCAGCCTGCATCCCGGCGAACGCCTCCTCCTGCCTGCCTCCTCCCGCGACCATTGCGCGCTGGTCGCGACCAGCCGGGTCCAGTTGGCGGCGGCCAGTCAGCCGGAGCCGATGCAGGACGAGGATGAGGCCGAGGCGCCCATGCCCTCGGCGCCGCCAGCGTCCCCGCCGCCCGCAGCCTTGCCGCCGGGCTCGGTCCCGACCTACCGCAGCGTCACCACCCGCGCGGTCACCGGACGTGTGGTCGAGGTCGAGGGGCGCGCCGTGAGCTATCGCGTGAAGCGGGGCGACACGCTCGAGAAGATCGCGCGCAAGCTCGACACCAGCGTCGACCAGCTGCGTGACGACAACGACATGGGGCGCCGCGCGCGGCTTCGCCCGGGCCAGGTCCTGCAGGGCCCGCGCGGCAAGGGCCACGCCTATGTCGTCGAGAGCGGCGACACCCTCTATTCGATCGCCAAGCGGTTCGGGGTGACGGCCGAGGCGCTGCGGGCCGAGAACGACCTCGGACGCAACGGCGGCCTGCACGCGGGCGAACGGCTGCAGCTGCCGCCAGGCTACCGCGACCATGGTCCGCTGACGACCACCAGCCGGGTGCTGGTGAACCCGCCGATGGTGGCGGCGCCATCGCCCCCCGCGCCATCGCCCTCCGCGCCATCGCCCTCCGCGCCATCGCCCTCCGCGCCGCCCCCGCCGCCGCCCCCGCCGCCGCCGATCCCGGCGCCGCGGCCCTATACGCCGCCGCCCGCGCCGCCCAGGAGCTATCTCCCGCCGTCGTCCGGCCCGGCGGTCGCGCCGACGCCGGCGCCCAGCCCCGACGAAACGAGGATCTCCGAGCTCGGCCGCGGCCGCTTCGTCTGGCCGCTGCAGGGGCCGATCATCTCCGACTTCGGTCCGAAGGGGCCGGACCAGCGCAACGACGGGATCAACATCGGCGCCCAGGTGGGCGCCTCGGTCCGCGCCGCCGCCGCCGGCGACGTCGTCTATGCGGGCGACCAGGTGCCGGGCTTCGGCAACCTGGTGCTGATCAAGCACGCCGACGGCTGGGTCACGGCCTATGGCCACCTGTCGCGCGTGCTGGTGAAGATGCAGCAGAAGGTGACCCAGGGGCAGGAGATCGGCTTCGCCGGCGCCACCGGCGGCGTCTCAGAGCCCCAGCTGCACTTCGAGATCCGCTACGCCCCCAGCCCGCTGGACCGCGCCAAGCCGATCGATCCGAAGCTGGTGCTGCCGCGGTAGCGAGGGAACGCCCCCTCAGTCCGCTTCGCGGACAGCTCCCCCGCAGAGGCGGGGGAGCATCTTGGGCCAGACCCCCCACCGCGAAGTGGGGGAGGTGGCGCGCGCCAAAGGCGCGCGACGGAGGGGACGTTGCGACGCTTACAGCGGCAGCGCCTTGCCCAGCTCCCCCGCCAGGTCGCGGATGAACTGCCAGGCGATGCGGCCGGAGCGGCCGCCGCGCTGCTGGGCCCACTGCAGCGCTCGGCGGTCGAGGTCGGGGACCGCGAGGCCGTAGGCGCCGGCATAGCCCTGGACGGCGGCCAGGTAGGTCGGCTGGTCCATCGGCGGGAAGCCGATCCACAAGCCGAAGCGGTCGGAGACGCTGACCTCTTCCTCGGCGTCCTCGGCCGAGGCGATCAGGCCGCGGTCCTCGACGTGGGTGCGCGGCATCAGGTGGCGGCGGTTGGAGGTCGCCACGAACAGCACGTTGGCCGGGGGGCCGGAGACGCCGCCCTCCAGCGCCGACTTGAGCGCCTTGGCCGCCGCGGCGCCCTCCTCGAAGGAGAGGTCGTCGCAGAGCACGACGAATTGCTCGCTGCGGCCGCGCAGCAGGTCGAACAGCGCGGGCAGGGCGGTGACCTGGTCGCGGTCCACCTCCACCAGCTTGAGATCGGGGGCGCCGTCGCTCACCGCCATGAAGGCGGCCTTGGCGAGCGAGCTCTTGCCGGTCCCGCGCACGCCCCACAGCAGGGCATGGTTGTAGGGCAGGGCGCTCGCGAACCGCTGCAGGTTCTCCAGGAAGCGGCCCTTCTGCCGGTCCACGCCGACCAGGGACGCCAGCGGCAGGGGATAGTCGGGCGCGGGATGGAAGGCGCCGCTCTGCGGATCGTGGCGGAACAGGCGCGCGGCCGCAAAATCAGGGGCCTCGGAGGGCTGCGGCGCGAGCCGCTCCAGAGCCTCGGCGATGCGGGCGAGCAGGGGGGCGATATCGGCGCTCATGGCGCGGACGCTTAGCGTCCTGCAGCCTCGATTGCAAAACGAGGGCGCAGCGCATAGCTTCCGCCGACTTCGAGCAGGGGCCGCAATTGCGCCCCCCGTTCCCGCGCTTTCGGAGAGGCCATGTTCGCCACCCCCGCCTTCGCCCAATCCGCCGGCGCCGCCGCCGGCGGGGCCAACATGCAGCAGGAGATCATCGGCTTCCTGCCGCTGATCGGTCTCGTGGTGCTGTTCTACTTCCTGATGATCCGCCCACAGCAGCGGCGGATGAAGCAGCACCAGCAGATGCTGTCCGCCATCAAGCGCGGCGACAACGTCGTCCTGTCCTCGGGCGTGCTCGGCAAGATCGTCCGCGTCGAGGACAACGAAGTGGGCGTCGAGATCGCCACCGGCGTCACCGTGAAGGTCCGCAAGACGATGATCTCGGAAGTGACCGCGCGCGGCGAGCCGGCGGCGGCCAACGATTCGAAAAAGTAGGGCCATAGCCCGCCATGATGACCCTCTCGCGCTGGAAGGTGATCCTCGTCGCCCTGGCGGCGATCCTCGGCGCCCTGTTCACCCTGCCCAACCTGGTCCCGCCAGGCGCCCGCGACCGGCTGCCCGGCTTTTTGCCCAGCAAGGGACTGAACCTGGGCCTCGACCTGCAGGGCGGCTCCTACCTGCTCTATTCGGTGGACACCCAGGCGCTGCGCAACGAGCGGCTGACCAACCTCACCGAGGACGTGCGCAGGGCGCTGACCGACGCCCAGATCGCCTTCACCGACCTGGGTCCGGTGAACGGCGCGCTGTCGGTGCGGATCACCGATCCAGGCCTCGTCAACAAGGCGCAGAACACCCTGCGCGGCGCCGTGGGCGCTCCCCTGGCCGGCGTGGCGGGCGGGCGCGACGTGACTGTGGCGTCGGCTCCCGACCAGCGGCTGACGATCGCCTTCGTGCCCGAGGCGTTCGACGCCGACGCCGCGCGCGCGGTCGAGCAGTCGATCGAGATCATCCGCCGGCGAATCGACCAGCTGGGCACGCGCGAGCCGAACATCGTCCGCCAGGGCAAGGACCGCATCGTCATCGAAGCCGCGGGCGAGAGCGATCCCGAGCGGCTGAAGAGCGTGGTCGGCCAGACCGCCAAGCTGACCTTCCAGATGGTCGACGAGACCGCCTCGCTGCAGGACGCCGCGGCCGGCCGAGTGCCGCCGGGCGACGAGGTGCTGCAGTCCACCGACGGCTATGCGCCGGCCTATGTGGTCAACAAGCGCGCCGAGGTCACCGGCGAGATGCTGGTCGACGCCCAGCCGCGCTTCGACCAGCAGACCGGCCAGCCGGTCGTCACCTTCCGCTTCAACGGCCAGGGCGCGCGCCGATTCGGCGATGTCTCCAGCCAGAACATCGGCCACAAGTTCGCGATCGTCCTCGACAAGAAGATCATCTCCGCCCCGGTGATCCAGGGCGCGATCACCGGCGGCAGCGGCCAGATCACCGGCCACTTCACCGAGGAGAGCGCCAATGACCTGGCCATCCTGCTGCGCGCCGGCGCCCTGCCGGCGCCGCTGAAGGTGGAGGAGCAGAAGTCAGTGGGCGCCGAGCTGGGCGCTGACGCGGTGCGCGCTGGCACGATCTCGGCGGTCGTGGGCCTGGCCGGGGTGGTCGTCTTCATGGTCCTGATCTATGGCGGGCTGTTCGGCGGGATCTCCATCGTCGCCCTGGTGGTCAACGCCCTGATGATCATCGGCCTGATGAGCCTGACCCAGGCGACGCTGACGCTTCCGGGCATCGCCGGCTTGATCCTGACCCTGGCCGTGGCGGTCGACGCCAATGTGCTGATCTACGAGCGCATGCGCGACGAGCTACGCGCCGGCCGCAGCCTGATCGCCTCCATGGACGCGGGCTTCTCGCGGGCCATGGCGACCATCATGGACGCCAACATCACCCACCTGCTCTCGGCCCTGATCCTGTTCAACTTCGGGGCCGGCCCGGTGAAGGGCTTCGCCTGGACGCTGTCGATCGGCGTGCTGACGACGGTCTTCTCCGCCGTGCTGGTGACCCAGATCCTGCTCGCCTGGTGGTTCCGCGCCACCCGGCCCAAGACCCTGCCGATCGCCTGAGAAGGCCTGACCCATGACATTCTGGCCGCTCATCAAGGTCCTGCCGGTCCGCACCCACTTCAGGTTCGTGCGGCTGGCCAAGTACTTCGCCCCGCTCTCGCTGCTCGCGGTGCTGGGGGCGTTGTTCGTCACCCTCTCTCCGTTACAGCCGCCGTGCTTCGGCATGGCCTGCGGCATCGACTTCAAGGGCGGCACGGTGCTGGAGATCTCCACCGCGCCCAAGCCGGTCGATCTGGGCCGCCTGCGCGGCGCGCTCTCCGGCATGAGCCTGGGTGACGTCCAGGTCCAGGGCTTCGGCGCCCCGTCCTCGGCCATGGTCCGCTTCCAGACCCCGGCGGGCGCCAGCCCGGGCCAGGTGGTCGAGGTGGTGCAGGGCAAGATCGCCCAGACCATCCAGCCGGTGAACTTCGTGCGCACCGACGTGGTGGGGCCCAAGGTCTCCAGCGAGCTGCTGGGGAAGGGGATGCTGGCGCTCGGCGGCGCCATCCTCCTGATGCTGATCTACATCTGGTTCCGCTTCGAGCTGCAGTTCGGCCTGGGGGCGGTGGCGGCCCTGTTCCACGACGTCTTCCTGACGTTTGGCCTGATCACCCTGGCGCGGATCGAGTTCAACCTGACGGCGGTGGCGGCGATCCTGACCATCATCGGCTATTCGATGAACGACACCGTGGTGGTGTTCGACCGGTTCCGCGAGAACCTGCGCAAGTACAAGCGCATGCCGCTGGGCGAGGTGATCGACATGTCGATCAACGAGATGCTGACGCGGACGATCATCACCAGCTTCACGGCGATCCTGGCCCTGGTGGCGCTGGCGATGTTCGGCGGGCCCTCGCTCTACGGCCTGTCGGTGATCATGCTGTTCGGCATCCTGATCGGCACCTATTCCTCGATCTACATCGCCGCCCCGGTGATCATGCTGTGGGGCGTCAAGCGCGGCGGCGAGGAAGAGGCCGAGCCCCTCAAGCCGGCCAAGGTCCGGCCGTAGGCCAGCGCGCCATGGCCCGCGCCGCGCCCTCCATCGACGCCTACGGGGACGGCGGCTTTCGCCTGGACGGCGTGCGTCACGAAGGCTCGCTGCTGATCCTCCAGGACGAGGCGCGCAGCTGGACGGTCCAGGCGGCCGCGGAGCTGTCGCCCGAGAGCCTGGCGCCTGTGCTCGAGGCCGGGCGCGCGGAGGTCGAGTTCCTGCTGCTCGGCATGGGGCCGAAGAACGCCCTGCCGCCCCGCCCGGTGCGCGAGGCCCTGCAGCGGGCGGGAATCGGCCTGGAGTTCATGGACACGCCGGCGGCGGCCCGGCTCTACAATGTGCTCACCGCCGAGGGCCGGCGCCTCGCCTGCGCCCTGATCGCGATCTGAAGCTGCGCTCCAGGGTTCCCGGGCGCGACAAAACGACCTATACCTGACAGCCACGGTAGGAATCGTTCGGGGGAACCGATGGCTGGTCTACTTTCCAATCTCCGCAACACGGTGATCGTCAGCTTCATCCTGGCGCTGATCATCATCGCCGGCTACTTCATGCATTACGGCTCGGCCGACGGCATCTTCTGGCAGGCGGTGTTCCGCTGGCTGCACGTGCTGTTCGGCATCATGTGGATCGGCCTGCTCTACTACTTCAACTTCGTGCAGATCCGGAAAATGCCGGAGATCCCGGCCGAGCTGAAGCCCGGCGTCTCCAAGTACATCGCGCCTGAGGCGCTCTTCTGGTTCCGCTGGGCGGCGCTGTTCACCTGGGTCATGGGCGTGCTGATCGCCCTGGACCGCGGCTACCTCCTGCAGGCGGCCACGCTGGGCGCGACCGAGGGCTTCAAGAACCCCGCCCACAGCTTCATCGGCCTGGGCATGTGGCTCGCCACCATCATGTTCTTCAACGTCTGGGCCTTCATCTGGCCGGCGCAGAAGATCGCGCTCGGCCTGGTCGACGCCGACGCCGATGCGAAGGCCGCGGCGGCCCGCAAGGCCATGCTGTTCTCGCGGACCAACACCCTGCTGTCGATCCCGATGCTGGTCACCATGACCATGAACCAGACGATCTTCGGCTGAGCCGAGAGATCCTGGAACCGGAAGGCCCGCCGGGGTTCCGGCGGGCCTTTTCTTTTCACCTCCCCCGCGAAGCTGCGGGAGGGGAACCGCGCGCCGAGCGAAGCGGAGAGCGCGGGGTGGAGGGGCCGAGCCAAGGGCAGAGCTTTGCCGCCGCCATCGCAGTACAGGTTTGAGACGAATGGCCGAGCTTGCGGCTCGCCCCCTCCACCACCCGCTCTTCGGCG
>CBJNAS010000164.1:0-7065 GCA_966434565.1 uncultured Phenylobacterium sp. | reverse complement strand
GCGCTTCTATCCGACCCACACCCTGATCACCGGCTTCGACATCATCTTCTTCTGGGTCGCCCGGATGATGATGCAGGGCCTGCACTTCATGGGCGAGGTCCCGTTCAGGCGGGTCTTCATCAACGCCCTGGTGCGCGACGCCACCGGCGCGAAGATGTCCAAGTCCAAGGGCAACGTCATGGACCCCCTGGAGCTGGTGGACGAGTTCGGCGCGGACGCCCTTCGTTTCACCCTGACCGCCATGTCGGGGGCGGCGCGGGACATCAAGCTCTCCAAGCCGCGCATCGAGGGCTACCGCAACTTCGGCACCAAGCTGTGGAACGCCACGCGCTTCGCCCAGATGAACGGCTGCGCCCGGGCGGAGGGCTTCGACCCGGCGGCCTGCAAGGTCGTGCTGAATCGCTGGATCGTTGGCGAGACCGTGCGGACGGCGAAGCTGGTCACCGCGGCGCTGGCGGACTGCGGCTTCGACGAGGCGGCGGGCGGGCTCTACCGCTTCATCTGGAACGTCTTCTGCGACTGGTACGTCGAGCTGGCCAAGCCGGTGCTGAACGGGGCGGACGCGGCGGCGAAGGCGGAGACGCAAGCGACCGCCGCCTGGGTGCTGGACGAGATCCTCAAGCTGCTGCACCCCATCATGCCCTTCCTCACCGAGGAGCTGTGGGAGAAGACCGCCGACCTCGGGGCTCCGCGCCCGCACCGCGGCTTCCTGATGACCGCGCCCTGGCCAGAATTGGGGCCAGAGCTGGCCGACGCCTTGGTCGACGCGGCGGCGGACGCCGAGATCGGCCTGATCATCGAGGCCATCTCCGAGGGCCGCTCGGTGCGCCAGGAGCTGAACGTGCCGCCGTCCGCCCGGCCGCCGCTGCTGGTGGTCGACGCCTCGGCCGAGCAGCGCCGGGTGCTGCAGGCGAGCGCGCCGCTGATCGCCCAGCTGCTGCGGGTCGCCGAGGTGCGGTTCGCCGACGCGGTTCCCGAGGGCGCGATCCCCTACGTCGTGGCGGGCGCGACGCTCGCGCTCCCCGTGGCGGCGTTCATCGACCTCTCGGTCGAGAAGGCGCGGCTCGCCAAGGAGGTCGCGGGCCTGGCGGCAGAGACCCAGAAGCTCGCCAAGAAGCTCGACAACCCGGACTTCGTCGCCCGCGCTCCGGAGGAGGTCGTCGAGGACAACCGCGAGCGCCTGGCCGAGGCCGAGGCGGCCAAGGCCAAGCTCGAAGCGGCGCTGAAGCGGCTGGGCGGAGCCGGGTAGGGCCCGCGGTGGCCCGCAAGCGCGCCGATATCCTGCTGGTCGAGCGCGGCCTGTTCGAAAGCCGCGCCAAGGCCCGCGCCGCCATCGAGGCGGGCGGGGTGACCGTGGCGGGCCGGCCGGTCGCCAAGGCCGCCGAAATGATCGAGGAGCAGGCCGAGCTCGCGGCTGAACCCGCGCACCCCTGGGTCGGGCGTGGCGCGCTGAAGCTGGCGCATGCGCTCGATCTCTGGCCGATCGCGGTCGCGGGCCGGATCGTGCTGGACGTCGGCGCCTCGACCGGCGGCTTCACCGAGGTCTGCCTGGGGCGCGGGGCCGCACGGGTCTATGCGGTGGACGTGGGCCGCGGCCAGCTGCACCCGAGGCTCGCCGCCGATCCCAGGGTGATCAGCCTGGAGGGAACCGACGCCCGGGCGCTGACGCCGGCGCTGATCGCCGAGGCGCCGCAGCTCGTGGCCACGGATGTCAGCTTCATCAGCCTGGCGAAGGCGCTGTCGGCCGCCCTGGCGCTGGCTGCGCCCGCAGCGGACCTTGTGGCCCTCGTCAAGCCGCAGTTCGAGGTCGGCCCCAAGCGGGTCGGCAAGGGCGGCGTGGTGAAGGACGAGGCGGCGCAAGCCGAAGCCCTGGCGGGGGTCGCCCGGTTCCTTGAGGACGCCGGCTGGCCCGTGCAGGCGAGCGCCGAGAGCCCGATCGCTGGCGGCGACGGCAACCGGGAGTTCCTGCTCTGGGCGCGGAAACGAGGCGAGTAAACGCCCCCTTGTCCGCTTCGCGGACAGCTCCCCCGCCGTGCGTCAGCGCCGAGACGGCGGGGACGTTTGGTCCCGCCTCAGTCGACGACCTGATACCGCCCGGACGAGTCCATGCAGACGCGCACGAACCGCTTCTGGACGCGGCCGTCCGGCATGTAGATCGGGCTCTCCGCCAGGGTGCAGCCGTCCGGGTCGACGGGGCGGTCGGCGATGCGGAAGCGCGCGCCGCGGGGGCCATAGGCCCAGTGATCGTCATCGTAGCGGCCCTCGTAGTAGGCCGGTGCGGGCGGCGGAGGCGGCGGGGCGTAGTAGGCGCGCGGCGGCGGGGGAGGGGGCGGCGGCGGCGCGTAGCCCTGGTCGCAGGGCGTCGTGTTGTGGCCGACGGCGCCGCCGCCGACCGCGCCAAGCAATCCGCCGACGATCGCGCCATCGGTGCGGTGGTGGTTGGCCGCGACTTGTGAGCCGAGCGCCGCGCCGAGACCCGCGCCCAGCAGCGCGCCCAGTCCCGTGCGGTTGTTGCGGTCGCTGCGGCAGACGTCGGAATAGCTCGGCGGGCCATACGCCCCATCACCATAGGGCTGGGCCTGAGCGGCTTGCGGCGCCGCGGCGGCGAGCGCCATGACGCCTGCGGCGGCCGCGAGCGCGCTGCGGACGGCGACGGACGGCTTGGACATCTGATCCCCTCTGACTTATCTCGGGCGGCCTTGGCCGCGTGAAGCTGGACTATCGCGGGCAAGCTGAACGGCCGTTGAGCGGTCCGTTCATCTTGGTTCATTTTTCGTAGCCTCCGAATTGGGCGAGATCTCGCCGGAGGGTCAGGTGATCACCCGCATGCGCCGCCCGCGCCCCGCACCCCGCCCCAAGGACCACGGTCCACCTGTGGAGCTCGCCATCGATCAGGTGGGCGGGGAGGGGGACGGCGTCGCGCGCGGGCCCGTCTATGTCCCCTTCGCCCTGCCCGGTGAGCGGGTGCTGGCGGCGGGCGCCGGGGAGCGGCGCGAGCTGGTCGAGGTGCTGGTCGAGAGCCCGGAGCGCGTCGAGCCGCCGTGCCCGCACTTCTTCGCCTGCGGCGGCTGCGCCCTGCAGCACTGGGCGCATGCGCCCTACCTCGCCTGGAAGCTGGAGCGCCTGCGCGCGACCCTGGCCCGCGAGCGGCTGGAGACGGAGATCCTGCCCCCCTTCGCCGCCCGGCCCGCGACCCGCCGCCGCGTCGCCCTGCACGCCCGCAAGGGAAGCCGCGAGGCCGCACGCCTGGGCTACAAGATCCGCCGCTCCTGGGACCTGGTGGACATCGGCGTCTGCCCGATCTCCGCCCCCGAGATCCAGGCCGCCCTTGCGCCGCTGAAGCGCCTGGCCGCGCCGCTGTTCGAGCATCCGAAGTCCGCGCCCACCCTGCACGTGACCCTCAGCGACACCGGCCTCGACATCGAGATCACCGGGGTGGAGCGCAAGAGCGGCGGCCTGTCGGCCGACGCCCGCATGCTGCTGGCCGAGCGGGCGGCCGAGGCCGACTTCGCCCGCGTCACCCTGGACGGGGAGGTCGCCTATCAGGCGCGCGCGCCGCAGGTCGCGGTGGGCCCGGCCGTGGTGCGCCTGCCGCCGGGCGCCTTCCTGCAGGCCAGCGCCGCGGCCGAAGCCGACATGGCCGCCTTCGCCGTGCAGGAGGCCGCCGGCGCGGGTCGCATCGCCGACCTCTACTGCGGCGTCGGGGCCTTCACCTTCCGCCTGGCGCAGCTCGCCCCGGTCTATGCCGCCGACTTCGCCGGCGAGGCGGTGCAGGCGCTCTCCAGCGCGCTCGCCACCGCGCCTGGCCTGAAGGGCGTCACCGCCGAGGCCCGCGACCTCGTCCGCCGCCCGGTGCTGGCCGAGGAGCTGAAGAAGACCGACGTCGTGCTCTTCGATCCGCCGCGCGCTGGCGCCGCCGAGCAGACCGCCGAGATCGCCCGCTCCGGCGTCTCGCGGGTGATCGCCGTCTCCTGCAATCCGGCCACCTTCGTGCGCGACGCCCGCCGGCTGGTGGACGTGGGCTTCACCCTGCAGCGCCTGCTGCCGGTCGACCAGTTCCTTTGGTCTTCGCACATTGAGCTGGCCGCGGTGTTCCATCGTTGAGCTGCGGCCCCATATGCGGAGGATGGTCCCGCTCTCCGTCCTCGACCTGTCCCCCGTCGTCGAAGGCTCCGACGTGCGCCAGGCGCTCGCCAACACGGTCGACCTCGCCCGACACGCCGAACGGCTGGGGTTCCATCGCTACTGGCTGGCCGAGCACCACAACATGCCAGGCATCGCCAGCGCCGCGACCTCGATCGTCATCGGCCAGGTGGCCCAGGCGACCTCGTCCATCCGGGTGGGCGCCGGCGGGATCATGCTGCCGAACCATGCGCCGCTGGTCATCGCCGAGCAGTTCGGAACGCTGGAGGCCCTGTTCCCCGGCCGCATCGACCTGGGCGTCGGCCGCGCGCCGGGAACCGACCAGATGACGGCGCGGGCGCTGCGGCGCACCCTGGCCGGCGACGTCGACCGCTTCCCGCATGACGTGGTCGAGCTGCTCGGCTACCTGGGGCCGCCCGACCCCGAGCGCCACATCCACGCCGTGCCGGGCGAGGGCGCGCGCACGCCGGTCTGGATCCTGGGCTCCAGCCTGTTCGGCGCCCAGCTGGCGGCCCTGCTCGGCCTGCCCTACGCCTTCGCCTCGCACTTCGCCCCGGCGCAGCTTTCCGAGGCGATCGCGCTCTACCGCGCCCAGTTCCGACCTTCGGAGCAGCTACAGGCGCCCTATGTGATGGCCGGCCTGAACCTGGTGGCGGCGGAGACGGAGGGGGAAGCGCAGCGGCTCTTCACCTCCATCCAGCAGGCCTTCCTGAGGCTGCGCGGCGGCCGCCCGGGCCGCCTGCCGCCGCCCGTGGACGACATCGAGGCGGCGTTCGCCGAATGGGGGGCGAGCCCGGACCTGCTGCACGGGGCGCTGGCCATGGCGGTGGTGGGCTCGCCTGCGACCGTGCGCGAGGGCCTCAAGCGCTTCATCGACCGTCACCGGCCCGACGAGGTGATCGTCACCTCGCAGATCTACGATCACGCCGCGCGCGTGCGCTCCTACGAGCTTCTGGCCGAGGTCAGGGAGGCGCTGGCGCAGGCGGCCTAAGCCGCCGACTTCGCCAGCGGCCGGCCCATGGCCGAGAGGGGGACGAGGCGGATTGGCACGAAGCCGCGCTCGATGGCCCAGTCCATCCGCGCGCCCAACGAGGTCGCCAGGGTGACGGCGTCGTCCTTCATCCAGCGCAGCTCCGAGAGCGCCTTCGCCGTCATCAGCAGCTGGATCACCGGCTGAGGCCGCGGCCGGCCGCCTGCGGGGTCTGGCATGTCGCAGCCGACCGCCACCTCCACGGCGTCGACCGGGGCCACGCTCACCAGCTCGGCGCCGATGCGCAGCGCCGCGGCGCAGAGGGCCACCAGGTGAATCTGCCGGCGCTCGACCAGCGGGATCGGCTCGCGCCGGGCGCGCGGCTCGCCATCGGTGATCCGCTCATAGGGCACGTCGCCTTCGCCGATGGCCTCGACCAGAGCCACCACACGGCCGTCGCCGGGCAGCGCCAGCGAAACGGTGTTCACGCCCTCGCGTAGCTCCGCCAGCCGGGTCTTCAGCGTCACCGCGTCCTTGATCGCCCGCGGGTCGAGGTCGACCATCCGTCGCGCCACCAGGATCTCGGCGTTGTAGGCCTCCGCCGTCCGCCAGGCCTGCTGGAAGATGAGCTCGTCCTCGCGCTGCGCCTCGGCGATGCGTGCGGCCAGTTCGCGCCGGCGCTGGGCCTCGTCGCCGAACATGCGGTCCTGCCAGCCGGGCTGCCAGGCGGCGAGCGCCTGGCGCGCGGCGCGCTCGCGCTCCTGGGTGCGCACCGGCATGGCGATCGGCGGGCTCGCCGCGAGGCGTCGCCAATCCAGCTTCTGGTAGCTCGAGCGATGACAGGCCGTGAGGCGCTCCAGCTCCGGCCGGGTCATCGCCAGGCCGTCGTTCAGCTCGATGTGCGCCAGGCGCCCGTTCTGCTCGGCGTGGCGGCGGGCCATCTCCCGAGCGGCGCGGAGGGTCGCGCGCTCGGCCCGGCTGCCCATGGTCAGAATGGGAAGGACGTCTCCCAGGCTCTCCACCCTTACCTCCCTACGTTTATAGTTTCCATTGTCACCATGCACTCTTAGCGGGAGCTTAAGTTAACCAAACGCCGTGATGCGAAATGCGCGGGCGCGTCAGAGTTCTTGTTTTGTTCGTAAATCCGCGCGATGGTGACCGGATGACGGCGCCTCCCAGTTCCGGGCCCCTGCCGCGCGGGCGCGGCGCGCGCTCCAACCGCTCGGGCCGGTTCGAGGCGCTTCAGCGGGAGGCCTTCGACGATGGCTGGACGTCGAAGGATGAAGCGGCCGCGCAGATCCCCACCACGGTTCAGCCGATGAAGTCGAAGACCATCATCGCGCGCAATTCGAGCCCCGACGTCGGCTTCGACCGGTCGATCAATCCCTACCGAGGCTGCAGCCACGGCTGCATCTACTGCTATGCGCGGCCGGCGCATGCCTATCTTGGCCTCTCGCCGGGGCTGGATTTCGAGTCCAAGCTGTTCTTCAAGCCCGAGGCCGCCCGGCTGCTCGCCGCTGAGCTGTCGCGCAAGGGCTACAGGCCGCAGCCCATCCACATCGGCGGGGACACCGATCCCTACCAGCCGGACGAAAAGCGTCTGGGCGTCACCCGCGAGGTGCTGGAGACCCTGCAGTGCTTCCGCCATCCGTTCTCGATCATCACCAAGTCGGCGCTGATTCTGCGCGACCTCGACATCCTGGGGGAGATGGGCCGCGCGGGCCTGGCGCGTGCGGCGGTCTCGATCACCAGCCTCGACCGAAAGCTCGCCCGCAGCATGGAACCCAGGGCCGCGACACCCGAACGGCGGGTGGAGGCCGTGCGCGGCCTGTCCAAGGCCGGCGTGCCGACGGTGGTGATGTTCGCGCCGGCCATTCCCGGGCTGAACGACCACGAGATGGAGGCCGTTTTGCAGCGCGCGGCAGAGGCCGGCGCCGTGGGCGCCGGTTATG
>CBJNAS010000163.1:0-7074 GCA_966434565.1 uncultured Phenylobacterium sp. | reverse complement strand
CTTCGCCGCGCACGTGCACGAAGTGGATCGGCACGCCGTCGATCTCGACCATGAATTGCGGGTAGGCGTTGATCGCGGCCTCCTGCGCACGCCAGTCGAAGTCGTCGCGCCAATAGCCGACAAGTTTTTCCAGCCAGGGGCGGCGGACTCCGTATCTGCCGGATTCGTTGTCGAGATCCGGTGGATAGCGGGTGGACGCGAGCCGACGCTTCAGATCCTCGACATCCGGCTCGGGTATGGCGACGGTGAAAGGGCTCGGTTCCATTTGGTCCTCACCGCTCAAAATTCCAGGATCCATAGCATCCATCCTCGCGAACGTCCGTGAGGGACAGGCCGGGCGCAATGGGGTGGCGGAGAGGCCCGCAGTACCAATGAGGCCGGGTAATTCCGGTGGAGGAAAGGGGCCTCAGTTCAAGACGAACGCAGCAAGTGGTGAGGGACCGGAGATTGGGGAACCTAGCAACTCCGAATAATGTCCAGAAACTGCAGACGGCGTTACACGCGAAAGCGAAGGGGGAAGCCGGCTATCGCTTCTACGCCCTGTACGACAAGGTCAGCCGTGAGGCGGGCCAGCCCTGCCAGGCAGCGCAGCAGGGTGGATTTTCCTGATCCGCTGCGGCCCATGACGGCGGTGACGCCCACGGCCGGCGGCGGGCGGCGCAATCCAGGGCGAGCGGCCCGAATTGGCCGGTCAGGCACGACCTCGCGCTGGCGGCCGCAACAACGGCGAGCGGAGCGGCGCTCTCAGGGCCCCGTCGCCCGCCGCGCCAGCGGCTTGCGCCACAGCTCCATGCCGTAGGCCTTCAGCGCCGCGTCCAGGTCGATGACCTTGCCGTAGGCCGAGGTGATGTGCAGCTGGATCCCGTACTTCTTGAGGATATCCGCCACAGCGCGGGCGTACTCCACTTGCTTCCAGGGCTTGTCGGAGATGTCGCGCGGCAGCGGCGGCAGCTTCTTGCGGTCGATCGCGCGGATCTCCTCGGTGGCCTTGTGCATCTGGCTGTAGACGGCGTCGAGATCCGGATCGACGGGCTTGCCGGCCGCCTTCAGTTTCTCGAACTCCCGCACCTTGGGTCCGGCGATCTTCTCCAGGTTCTCGGCCAGGTTCTTGGTGAGCGCGGTCGCGTCTGCGAGCGTGCGGGCGATGACGGACTTGTCGTCGAAGGCGTGAATGGGAACCACCGCGGGCCGCGGCTGGCCTTCCGGCGTCGGGGTGAAGCCCAGCAGGTCAATCCCGGCGGCGTTGGTGGCGCCCTTGGTCGTGGCGTCGCTCTTGATGACGAACAGGTCGCCGGGCTTGCCGGGCCGGTTCACGTCGGTGGCCTGGCCGACCTCGAACGCCGCCGTCGCCTCGCCGAGGATGGAGACGCCGTGCGAGTCCATCCACGCCTGCAGGTCGCCGCGGAACTCGGCCGTGGTCAGGGTGCGGCCCTTGTTCTCCTTGCGGGTCATCATCGCGGCGTAGCGCTCCAGGAACAGCTCGCGGTTGCTGCGCGCCAGCGACAGCAGCACCGGGTCCGCCACGGTCATCGCCTCCAGGCTCGCCGAGGAGATGTTCAGGCTGACCGCTTTCTTCCGCGCCGCGTCCAGACGCTGCCTCAGCTCGGGATTGCGCAGGACCTCCCAGAGCTTGGCCGTTTCCTCCCGCAGCGCGGCCGGGGCGGCGCCTTCCATGGCGCGGGCCATGCGCCATTCGGTGACGAGGGCGGCGTTGACCTTGGGATCCGCGGTGGCGCGACGTACGATCTCGGTGAGCCGCTCGCTGTCGATGTGGTCGAGGAAGCGGAAGGCCTCGCGCTGCGGCTCCGGGGCCTTGGTGGGCTTCAGGCCGCGATATCCGGCGATGGCGGTCTCGTCGACCAGGCGCGAAATGGCCGCCGCCCCTTCGGCGTCGAGGCCGGCGGCGTGCTCGCGCCAGGCGCCCAGCTCGCGGGCCCCGCCGATAAACTCGCGCACGCCGCCCCCGCCGCGCGCCTGCTCGGCGCGGTAGGCCTCGACCAGCTCTTCCTTCAGCCGGGCGAGGGCGGCGGCCTGCTCCGCGGGGGTCAGGACCTGTTTGCCCTTCTTGCCCGCCTGGGCCGCGCGCCAGTCGGAGACCGCCTTGGGCGTGATCTCGTCCGCCTCCAGCCGCCTGCGATAGTCGGCCACGCGCTCGTCGGGCGTCTGCAGCAGGGCCTTCAGGCTCGCCACATGGGCCTGCGCCGTCTCGGCGGAGTCGCCGGCCGCCAGCCGGGCGGCGCGCAACTCCTCATAGAGCGGCGCGCGCAGGTCCAGCTTGACCTCGTTCGGATCGAGACCGGCGGCGCGGCGCTCCTCGCGCATCCGGTTGGTCTCGACGATCGCTTCGCGCTGCCCGGCGCTGAGGCCGTTCTGGCGGATCGCCCGCTCGACGATCGCCGGCTCCAGGTCGAGCAGACGCTGCAGGCGCGCGCCGTCTTCCGGATGCAGCGCCTTGAAGGCCTCCACCGCCGCCATGTCGACTTGGCGCGCCGCCTCGGCCCGGGCGCGGCGCTGGTCGGCGGCTGGCTCCGGCGCAACCGCTGGCGCGTGAGCGGCGCCTGGGGACACCGGCTCCTCCGGCAGCAGCGGAAAACCCAGCTTCTCGTTCAGCACATTGGCGGCCCGTTTGCTGCGGATCGCGATCTGTTCGCCATTGGGATGGGCGGCAATGCCGGCCGTCAGCTTGTCCTTGCCGAGATGGCCGCGGATGGCGTCGGCGTGCTGCAGGCCGGCGTCGGCGAGGAAGGCCTCGAAGGCCAGGCCGCGGACGAGCTCGTTGGGCCGCGGCAGCTTGGTCAGATAGTCACGCGTCGTGTTCCAGAGGGGACGTCCCAGGAAGGTCGCATCGGGCGGGTAGGCGCAGGGCGTCCGGTCGAGGAAGGCGTCCCACGCCGCGCGATGGGCGCCGCCTTCGCGAACGTCGACCACCAGGCCAAGGGCGCTCAGCTTGACCTCCGTCTGGACCACGGCCCCGCCGCCGCCGACCTTGCCTTCCTTGCTCCGGGTGCTGGCGTATTTGTTGGCGTTCGCCTCGTCGAGCGTGACGTAGAAGCCGCGGCCGAAGTCCTCGCGATCGCCGGGCTTGCGGAACGGGTCGATGCCGCCGCGCCGCATCGACTCGACGTCGTCGTTCGTCGTGCCGTGCTTGATGGTCAGCGTCTCGTCCGCCGGTTTGCCGGTTGGACTGGCGCCGCCTTGGGCGAGATCGTCGCGGTTCGTCTGCACGCCGCGCTTGGCGGCCCAGTCCTCATACGCCTCGATCGTCGGGAAAGCATAGGGCACGCGCCGACCGGTGGCCGGATCTTCCAGAATCAGTCTGTACCGCGCGGTGGTGGAGCGCGGGTCGTAGGTGAAGATGGTCGAGGCCACGCGGCCTTCGTGGGTGTAGTGGATCACCGAGCTGCGCGGCTGGCCGCCGGCCGCATGGGCTTCGTAACGCAAGACGGAGAAATCGCCGGCGTTCGCGCCGCTGCTGGGCAGGCGCCGCGCCAGGGGCGCTTCATTGTGCTGGTCGTTGTAGCCCGGGTGGTAATGCGCCTCGAGCTCCCAGCGGCCAACGTCCGCCGGCAGGATCTCCTTCCATTTCTGCCGCCGCCCCGGCGCTTCGGCCGGGTTGGGCCACTCGCGTTCGGTCTCGTTCTTGCTGATGAAGACGCTGTCCTTGTTGCCGAAGATGAGGATGTGCTCGCCGGTCACCGGGTTGCGGTAGATCGCGACCTCCCGGCTCGGGTCCTCGCGGATGGCGGCGAAGTAGGTCTTGTCCGCTTCGGTCCGACTGGTCGGCGCGGCGTCGATCATCACGACGCCTTCCATGAATTCTGGCGTCGCCCATTTCACGGCCGCGGCCGGAAGCGGTGGCGGCTTCCCGCGACGGCCCGGCGCGGCCGGCGCCCCCTCGGCGGCCGACGGACGGCGCAGGGTCGGGGGCTCGGGCTCGTCACCGGGCGCGTGGACGCTGCCGGGCGAGGCGGGAGCCCCTGGACCTCCCGTGGGCTGGGCGCCGGCGTGTGGCGCGGCCGTCGGCTCGACGGTCACCGGCGGAAGTTCCGGCGGGCGCAACTCCTGGGCCGCCGCCGCAACCGGCGCGAGTTCCGCGGGCAGGGGCAGGGGGATGGGCGGGGCCTCGATCGGCCGCACGGGGCTGGGCGCCGGCTCCGCTGAGCGCGGCGCGGGCTCTAGCGGCCGCGTGGCCGGCGCATGCTCCTCGGGCGGGGTGGGACGGCCCTCGGCCTCCCCGGCGCCGCGCCGGACGTGCGGTTCGTGCTCCGCCGGCGCGCGGCTGGTTACGGCTGCGGCGCGGCGGGCGTCGGGGCGCTGGCCCGCCGCCTCCTCCAGGGTTCCCTGGATCAGCCCCTGCACCGCCGCGCCGCGCAGCTCCTCGGCGACATCGGCGGTCTGTTCCATGTGGTGGCCTTCGACCTTGGCGTCCCAGCCGATCTCGGCGGCGCGGCTGCCGACGTTGCTGACCGCCGCGCCCAAGGCACGCTGGCCGTAGCCGCCGGCGAGCTTGCCGCCGAGCGCGCCCGCCGGCTTCATCAGCAGGCCGCCGAGCGCGCCGCTGAACAGGCCCTTGATCCCGGCCTCGAACGCCTTGTCGCCGGCCTCGCCGCGGGCGCGGTTGGTCGGGTCCATCGCCGCCCCGGCGGCCGAGTTCATGGCGTTGGACGCCGCCTGCACCCCCATTTCCGCCACCAGCGTCCAGCCCTTGCTCAGCGCCTGCTTGCCGGCGGCCTCGGCGATGCCTTCCAGAATCTTCTCGGAGACCACCGCGCGGCTGGCCACGGCGCGCAAAGCGGGCATGCCGCCCTTCATCGCCGCCCCGGCCGCCGCGCCGAGGCCTGCGGTCGCCGCCTGGACGAAGGTCATGACCAGGTCGCGCTCCATCTCCGCGCGGGTGTAGCGGGCGCCCTTGATCGAGGCGGACAGAGCCATGCCCACCAGGCCCGCGCCGGCGGTGACCAGGACCGGGATCCAGATCGAAGCCGCCGCCCCGCCGGTCAGCGCCGTCGTGACCACCGCGGCGATGACCACCAGCCCCGTCGTCACCGCCGTCGCCAGGCGGTCGGTCATGGCCTTGTAGCTCTCGGTGGTGAGGTGGGTCAGGTTCATCGCCACCTCCAGCTCGGCGGCGCTGCCGCCGGGCGGCGGGACGAACTTGCCGTCCTTGTCGAAGTTTCCCTGGCCCACGGCCCGGCCGAAGGCGTCGAAGGCCTCCGGCGGCACGCCCATCTTCGCGGCGATGTCGTCGCGCGAATTGACCATCCGCTGCCAGTCGCCGGTGACCAGGCCCGCGACGTGGCCCAGCCAGCCGGCGTCGCGGATCTGCTGGTCGGCGCGGAAGCGGGCGATCTGCGCCTGCTCCTTCTTGTTGCGCGCCACGCCCATGGCCGCGAGCTCGACCTCCTGGCGCTCGTCGCCGGAGACCTGCTCGGTCCACCAACTGCCCTGGCCGAAGAGGTTGAGGCGCTTGAACAGCGGATCGCCGCCCTTTTCGGCGTTCCATTCGCCGACGGCGGTCTTGATTTCGTCGGCGTCCATGCGCCCGAAGGTGCGCTTGAGGGTGGCGGCGCGGTCGGCCTCGTGGGCCAGGGCGTAGTCGAAGCCGGCCTTGGCGTCCGCCTTGCGCGCGGTCTGCTCGTCCTCCCAGGTGGCGCCCGGCGGGCGCATGGTCTGCTTGACCAGGGACTGGGCGCTGGGATCGCCCGCCAGCTCGGTCTTGAACTGGTCCTGGATCTCGCGGCGCACGCTCTCCGGGTCGACCGGACCGGCCTTGTCGCCCTGCTTGTAGCGGCCGACGAGGGCCAGGATCTGCGCCTGCCGCTGGGCGGCGTCGGCCAGCCGGCGCTTCTTCTCCTCGTCCTTGAGCTTGGACTTGTCCTCGCCCTCCTGGGCGTCGAGCCCGCTCTGGTGCATGGCCTTGTCGAGCCGCTCGGGCTTGGGCTTGCCGCCGTCCCGGTTCAGCTCGACCATAACCCGCGCGGCCGCCGCCTCGACGCTCTCTGGGCCGTGGTCGACGATCGCCTGGATCAGCCGCGTCTGGTGCGCGCTTATCTCATTGGTGCGCGTCTCGACATGGCCGGATTGGGCCCCGCCGCCATAGGGATCGCCATAGCCGTAGGGGTCATCCGGGACCCAGACCTGGTAGGTGGTCTTCTGGCTGGCCAGGGCGGCGATCGACCAGCCGGCCTTGGCGTCCTTCGGCGCCTGGCCCTTGGTGCGCTCCAGCTCCAGCCGGTCGAAGGATTTCTTGGTCAGGTCCCACTGACGCTCGTTGCGGTCCTTCTCGGCGTCCACCGTGTCGAGCCGCTCGTCGATCTTGTGCTCGTCCAGGCCCAGCGGATCGGCGCCGGCGAGGATGTCGGTCCCGGCCCGCTTGGCCGCGTCCTCCACGTGGTCGGCCACCGCATCGCCGCTCTTGTCGCCGGTCTGCTCACGGTCGCGCTGGATGGTCTGGCGCAGGCGCAGCGCATTGGCCTCGGCCACGCCTTGGCCGGGCTGGTCCTCCTCGCGTTGCGGGCCGATCTGCTGCCCCTTTTCGAAGAGGTCGCCTTCCTTGGCGAGCGCGTCGAACACCTGCTGGTCGACCCCGTCCAGATCGTCGCGGACGTCCTTCAGCTCGGCGGCGTGGTTGCGCTTCAGGTCGGCCCATTGGGCGGGGGTCAGCGAGCGCTGCACCCGCTCGACGCGCGCCTCCTCGTTCGACCAGTTGACCGCGGCCTTCAGCTCGGCCAGCGCCCCCTTGGCGTCCTGGCCGTTGAGGTAGGCGAGCGCCGCCTCGACGTTCAGCTTGTCGGTGGTGGGCGAGGAAAAGGTCTTGGGCAGGCCGTAGCGGATGAAGTTCTCGATGTCGCGGCCGTAGTCGGCGCGGAACTTCGCCTTGACGGCGGTCCCCTGCACCGCGGTGGTCCCGCGCAGGGCGGCCATCACGCCCTCGGTGTTGGTGCCGAACGCGCCGATGTTTTTCCAGACGCCGGCCGACTTGTTGTCGACGGTGATCGGAACCTGGCTGGAGGCGCGGGTGGCGAGGTCGGCGATCTGCTCGTCGCTGGCCACGTCGCCGGCCACCTTGCTGGT
>CBJNAS010000162.1:0-7075 GCA_966434565.1 uncultured Phenylobacterium sp. | reverse complement strand
TCGACATCTATGTGAACAACCGCCTGGTGGCGCGCGGCGAGGTCGTCATCGTCGAAGAGCGGCTGGGCGTGACCATGACGGAAATCATCAAGGACGGCGACGCGCAGGCCTGACGGCTGCGCGGGAGGCTTAAGGAGACGGGACCATGCGACTTCTGGTCGTCGGAAGATTGAACGGACAGCTGTCCAGCGCCGCCAAGATGGCGATGGCCGCGGGCGCCAAGGTGAGCCACGTCGAAAGCGTCGAGCAGGCCACCCACGCTCTGCGGGCCGGCCAGGGCGCGGACCTCCTGATGGTCGACTACCAGCTCGACATCCGCGGGCTGATCATCGCCAACGAGGCCGAGCGGATCCGGGTGCCGGTCGTGGCGTGCGGCGTGGCCGCCGATGCGGCGGGCGCCGCCGCGGCGATCAAGGCCGGCGCCAAGGAATTCATCCCCCTGCCGCCGGAGGCCGAGCTGATCGCCGCGGTGCTGGCGGCGGTGGCCGACGACAACCGGCCCATGGTGGTCCAGGACCCGGGCATGAAGAACGTGCTCGGCCTCGCCGACCAGGTCGCGGCCTCCGAAGCCTCGATCCTGATCACCGGCGAGAGCGGGGTCGGCAAGGAGGTGATCGCCCGCTACGTGCACCAGAAGTCGCGCCGCGCCGCCAAGCCCTTCATCAGCGTCAACTGCGCCGCCATCCCCGAGAACCTGCTGGAGAGCGAGCTGTTCGGCCACGAGAAGGGCGCCTTCACCGGCGCGGTGGCCCGGCGCATCGGCAAGTTCGAGGAAGCCAACGGCGGCACCCTGCTGCTGGACGAGATCTCCGAGATGGACGCCCGGCTGCAGGCCAAGCTGCTGCGCGCCATCCAGGAGCGCGAGATCGACCGGGTGGGCGGCGCCAAGCCGGTGAAGGTCGACATCCGCATTCTCGCCACCTCGAACCGCGACCTCGCCCAGGCGGTGAAGGACGGGACGTTCCGCGAGGACCTGCTCTACCGGCTGAACGTGGTGAACCTGAAGCTGCCGCCGCTGCGCGAGCGGCCGGGCGACATCCTGGCGCTGGCCGAGCACTTCACCCGCAAGTACGCCACCGCCAACGGCGTGCCGGAGCGCCCGCTTTCCGCCGAGGCGCGCCGCCGGCTGGTGGCCCACCGCTGGCCCGGCAACGTGCGCGAGCTGGAGAACGCCATGCACCGCGCGGTGCTGCTCGCCGCCGGACCGGAGATCGAGGAGGGCGCCATCCGCCTGCCGGACGGCCAGCCCCTGGCCGCCGCCGACCCCTACGTACGCACCGCCCAGGCCGCGCAGGTGGCCGCCGAGACCGCCACCCGCAACTTCGTCGGCCAGACCGTGGCCGAGGTCGAGCAGCAGCTGATCATCGACACCCTGCAGCACTGCCTGGGCAACCGCACCCACGCGGCCAACATCCTCGGCATCTCGATCCGCACCCTGCGCAACAAGCTCAAGGAGTACGCCGAGGCCGGCGTGCCGGTTCCCGCGCCACAGATGGGCGCCAGCGCGGCGTGAGCGCGCGGCCTCAGCCGCGCTCCCATTTCCTGCAGACATGTCAAAGCCCCTTCCGGACGCCGGGAGGGGTTTCCTTTTTGCATCGCAACCGGGGCCCTTTGCCCATGCAATGTTAACAGCGTTTACTAAATATTGCTTGCCCCGGTCGCGAAAGAAGATTGATCGAAGCAGGTATTCAAGGCGCAACCTGCGGTGTCTTTGAAGTGCTTACGGCCATCCCCGATGGCCTATATCGGCCTCCGGAGCCATTGCTTATCTGGCGAGGTAAATTCCGCAGCGCAACAGAGCGCTTCCATCCCTCTCTTCTCTTGTCACGGGTGCGGCAAAGCGCCGTAGCAAAGCGTAGCGGCCACAGTCTTTCCTCATTTGCCGACTCTCGCCAAAACCTGGGTTGTGTCACGTGAACTAACAAATGCGCACGCTCCGAGCGCCGCCGGCGCGGGATCGAACGAGCGCAGCCCATAGATGGCGGACACGGGTCTCTCCACCTTCCGGCCTGCCCCGCCCAGCCCGCGCGAGGTCTGGCGCTGGGTCGCGCGCGGCGAGGTCGCGCTGGCGCTCGGCGTGGTGGGGATCGTCCTGCTCCTGATCCTGCCCGTCCCGCCGTTCCTGCTGGACCTCTTCCTGGCGATCTCGATCACCAGCGCGGTGCTGATCCTGATGACGGCGCTGATGATGAAGCGCCCGCTGGACTTCACCTCCTTCCCCACCGTGCTGCTGGTGGCGACGCTGTACCGCATGGGCCTGGAGATCGCCTCGACGCGGCTGATCCTCGGCCACGGCCACGAGGGCGCCAGCGGCGCCGGCCACATCATCGAGGCCTTCGGCCGGCTGATGATGGCGGGCAACTTCATCATCGGGGTGATCGTCTTCGCCATCCTGGTGGTGGTGAACTTCGTGGTCATCACCAAGGGCTCGAGCCGGATCGCCGAAGTAGCCGCCCGCTTCACCCTGGACTCCATGCCCGGCAAGCAGATGGCGATCGACGCCGACCTCTCGTCCGGGCTGATCGACCAGGACCAGGCCAAGATCCGCCGCAAGGAGCTGGAGCAGGAATCCACCTTCTTCGGCGCCATGGACGGCGCCTCGAAGTTCGTGCGTGGGGACGCCATCGCCAGCTTGGTGATCGTCGCCATCAATGTGATCGGCGGCATCCTGATCGGGGTGATGCAGCACCACGTGCCGATCACCCAGGCCTTCTCGACCTACACCATCATGACCATCGGCGATGGCCTGGTCAGCCAGATCCCGGCGCTGGTCATCTCCATCGCCGCGGGCTTCCTTGTGTCGAAGTCGGGGGTCGAGGGCTCGGCCGACAAGGCGCTGGTCGCCCAGTTGGCGATGAACCCGATCAGCCTGGGCATGGTCTCGGCCGCTGCGGGCGTGATGGCCCTGATCCCCGGCATGCCGATCATCCCCTTCGCGGCCATCGCCGCGGGCGCCGGCACGCTGGCCTGGCGGCGCAGCCAGAAGGCCGCCGAGCCCGCCGTCTCCATTGCCGCCGACGCGGCGTCAGCCGAGCCGGAGGAGGAGCCGATCGCCGCGAGCCTGGCGATCGACGAGATCAAGATCGAGCTGGGCTATGGCCTGCTCGGCCTGATCAACGACCTGGAGGGCCGCCGGCTCACCGACCAGATCAAGGCCCTGCGCCGCACCCTGGCCCAGGATTTCGGTTTCATCATGCCGGCGGTGCGCATCCTCGACAACATGCGCCTGCCCTCCCAGGGCTACTGCATCCGCATCAAGGAGATGGAGGCCGGCCAGGGCGAGGTCCGGCTGGGCCAGCTGATGGCCATGGATCCGCGCGGCGGCCAGGTGGAGCTGCCCGGCGACCACATGCGCGAGCCCGCGTTCGGCCTGCCGGCCACCTGGATCGACGACTCCCTGCGCGAAGAGGCCACCTTCCGCGGCTACACGGTCGTCGACCCGGCGACGGTGCTCACCACCCACCTCACCGAGATCCTCAAGGAGAGCATGCCGGACCTGCTCTCCTACGCCGAGGTGCAGAAGCTGATCAAAGAGCTGCCGGCCGAGCAGAAGAAGCTGGCCGACGACCTGATCCCGAGCGTGGTCACCGCCACCACGGTGCAGCGGGTGCTGCAGTCGCTGCTGCGCGAGCGTGTCTCGATCCGCGACCTGCCCTCGATCCTGGAGGGCGTCGGCGAGGCCGCTCCGCACACCAGCTCGGTGACCAGCCTGGTCGAGCAGGTGCGCACGAGGCTGTCGCGCCAGCTCTGCTTCGCCTATCGCGGCGAGGACGGGGCGCTGCCGATCATTACGCTGTCGCCTGAATGGGAGATGGCCTTCGCGGAATCCCTGATCGGCGCCGGCGAGGAGAAGCAGCTGGCGCTCGCCCCCTCCCGCCTGCAGGACTTCATCCGCGGCGTGCGCGAGACCTTCGAGCGGGCCGCGCTCTCGGGCGAGTCCCCCGTGCTGCTGACCAGCCCCGGCATCCGCCCCTACGTCCGCTCGATCATCGAGCGCTTCCGCGGCCAGACCCCGGTGATGAGCCAGAGCGAGATCCATCCCCGCGCGCGCCTGAAGACCGTCGGGCAGATTTGACCAGGTCTCTGGCCACCTGCCCCCGCGACGTCTGCGACGTTGCGGCGCGGGCCTAGCGCTGCTAGCGGTTCGACGAAGGGGCGAGCACGGCTCCGGTTGTTCTGGGAAACGGATGCGGCGACCTCTCGAGAGACCCAAGGGCGCGGGCGCGGCCCTGATCTGGGACCTGCTGACCTTCGAGAAGCTGGTGACCAACACCGTGGTCCACCTGATCTATTGGGCGGGCCTGGGCGTCATCGCCGTGGGCGTGTTCGGCTTCATCGGCGCGGCGGTGGGCGTGGCGGTCCGCGACCCCTTTCCCTGGGGCGTGCTGATGGCCGTGCCGGTGGTGGTGGTCGGCCTGCTGGTGATGGCCGCCCTGCTGCTGTTGTGGCGCTCGTTCTGCGAGTTCTACGTCGCCATCTTCAAGATCAGCGAGGACCTCTCCGCGCTGCGTGCGGACATGGAGGCGGAGCGGGCGAAATCCTCGCGGGGCTGAGGGGCCTCATTGCAAACGATGCGGTGACGGTCGTCGTCGACGCCTCCGTCGCCTTGGATGAGGATTAGTACCCGCTCATCCCGGCGAAAGCCGGGATGAGCGGAGAGGTTTGATTCACGTCGAAGCTACGCCCTACCGCGCCCCGCCGGCCTTCCTCAGCCCCAGCTCGTCCATCTGCGCGGATTCCCGCCGGCCGGCCTGCTTCACCGCCAGGATCTGCGCCTGTTCGGCGACGTGCTCGTATTTCTTCTGCGTCTCGAAGGCGCGGGCGAGGGCGTCACGGGCGCCTTGCTCCTCGAGCTGGATCGCATGCAGCTGCACCCGCACCTGGTCCATGCGGATCCTCAACGCCTCCATGTAGCTGACGATGCGCCAGCCGGTCTGGGGATCGGCCGCAGCCGCGGCCTGCTCGGCCTGGCCTTCGGCGTGCAGCCGGGCGAGCATCGCCTCGACCTGGGCGCGCTGCTCGGCGATCTCCGCCAGGCGCTTCTGCAGGGTCTCCACCTCATAGGTGGAAAGCTTGATCAGGGACTGCGCCCAGCTCATGTCGCCTCACTCAGGATCTGGCCCAGACGGGCGAAGGATTCGTCGAGCCCCGAGGCCTCGTCCTTGTCCTGCGACAGGAAGCCTTCGAGGGCGGGGTTGAGCTGGATGGCGCGGTCGACCTCCGGATCGGCTCCGGCGCGATAGGCGCCGATGCGGATCAGTTCCTCCATATTGGCGTAGGCGGAGAGCGATCGCCGCGCGGACCTGACGATCTCGCGCTCGTGCAGGTGATGGCAGCCGGGCATGGTCCGGCTGATCGACTTCAGGACGTTGATCGCCGGGAAGCGGCCGCGCTCGGCGATGGCGCGCTCCATGACGATATGGCCGTCGAGGATGCCGCGCACCGCGTCGGCGATCGGCTCGTTGTGGTCGTCGCCGTCCACCAGCACGGTGAACAGGCCGGTGATCGGCCCCGCCGTCGTCCCGTCCGGCCGGACCGGGCCGGGTCCCGCCCGCTCCAGGAGCTTGGGCAGCTCGGTGAACACGGTGGGGGTATAGCCCTTGGTGGTCGGCGGCTCGCCGGCGGCCAGGCCGATCTCCCTCTGCGCCATGGCGAAGCGGGTCACGCTGTCCATCAGGCAGAGCACCTGCAGGTCCTGGTCGCGCAGGTATTCGGCGACGGCCAACGTCATATAGGCAGCCTGGCGGCGCTTCAGCGCCGGCTCGTCGGAGGTGGCGACCACCACGACCGCGCGGCGCAGGCCGGCCTCGCCCAGGGTCTCCTCGATGAACTCGCGCACCTCACGGCCGCGCTCGCCGATCAATCCCACCACGACCGCATCGCAGTCGGCGTTCTTGGCCAGCATCGAGAGCAGCACCGACTTGCCGACGCCGGACCCCGCGAAGACCCCGAGCCGCTGGCCGCGGCAGCAGGTGGTGAAAACGTTCATCGCCCGCACGCCCACGTCGAGGCGCTCGCCCACCCGGTCGCGCGCGTGCGCCGGCGGCGGCGGGGCCTTCAGCGGATAGGCGGCGAGCCCGTGCGGCAGCGGCCCTTTGCCGTCGATCGGCTCGCCGAAGGCGTCGACGATGCGGCCGAGCCAGGCGCGCGTGGGCCGCACGGTGGCGGCCTGCGGCTCGATGCGGATCTCCGCGCCCGGCGCAACGCCCTCGACCGGCCCGAACGGCATCAAGAGGGCGCGGGTCTCCCGGAAGCCGACGACCTCGGCGGCCAGCGGCCGTTCACCCACCCGGTCGATCTCCGCGCGCGCGCCGACCGCCAGCCGCGAGAGCCCGCCGCGCGCCTCGATCAGCAGGCCGTTCACCGCGGCGACCCGCCCTGCGACCGTCAGAGGATCCAGCCGCTCGACCGCGGCCACCAAGCTTCGCAAACCCGAACGCCCCCAAGCCCCGGACGCAGCCTCTGCGCTTCGGCGTTAACCCCCAGTGAAGATTTGCGGCGACCAGGTGGCGGAAACACGTCCTTCGCTCTCTTGATGGGGAGGCAAGGGCGTCCGTTCACAAAAGATTCAACGCCCCCTCGCCGACCCGGCGCGGGCCCGCTTGCCCCCCCGAGTCAAATCAGCTTAACCATTTTCCTCACGGGGCCGGCTTACCATTAACCAGTCTTAAATGACCTCGCGCGCAGCTTAACGACGAGGGTCTAGGCGGATTCCGAGACTCCGCACGGCGAACGGGGACGCAGTAGGAGAAGCTTATGCGCGTACTGTTGATCGAGGACGACAGCGCGACTGCGCAAAGCATCGAACTGATGCTGAAGTCCGAGGGATTCAATGTCTACACCACCGACCTCGGCGAAGAAGGCGTCGACCTGGGCAAGATCTATGACTACGACCTGATCCTGCTGGATCTGAACCTGCCGGACATGAGCGGCATGGACGTGCTGCGCACGCTGCGGGTCGGCAAGATCAACACCCCGATCATGATCCTGTCGGGCACGGCCGAGATCGACACCAAGGTGAAGACCTTCTCCGGCGGCGCCGACGACTACATGACCAAGCCCTTCCACAAGGACG
>CBJNAS010000161.1:0-7082 GCA_966434565.1 uncultured Phenylobacterium sp. | reverse complement strand
GCGACCTCTTCCGCTGGTGCGCCGACCGCCAGCGGCGGCTGATCTACGCCTCCTCGGCGGCCACCTACGGCGCCGGCGAGCACGGCTTCGACGACGACAACGACTATGAGGCCATGGCCAGGCTGTGCCCGCTCAACACTTACGGCTGGTCCAAGGCGCTGTTCGACCTGTTCGCGGTGCGCCAGGCGCTGCGCGACTACGCCCCGCCGCAGTGGGTCGGCCTGAAGTTCTTCAACGTGTACGGGCCCAACGAAGAGCACAAGCACAGCATGAAGTCGGTCGCGGCCCAGATCTGGCCGCATATCCGCGAAGGCCATTCGGTGCAGCTCTTCAAAAGCTACCGGCCGGACATTCCCGACGGCGGCCAGATGCGCGATTTCGTCTACGTGCGCGACGCCGCCGACGTCACGGCCTGGCTGATGGCCAATCCGCAGGTGAGCGGCATCTTCAACCTGGGCAGCGGCCAGGCGCGCAGCTTCGCCGACATGGCCAACGCGGTCTTCAAGGCCGCCGGCCGCGAGCCCGTCATCGACTACGTCCCGATGCCCACGGCGATCCGCGACAAGTACCAGTACTTCACCCAGGCGCGGATGGACCGGCTGGCGGCCGCCGGCTATTCCCAGGCCATGACGCCGCTGGAAGAGGGCATCGAGGACTACGTGGTCCGCTATCTTTCGCAGCCGGATCCTCATCGCTGAACATGGACGGGGGCGCCCCGGACCCGGGCCGCGGCCGGCCGTTCCGCTGGCTGGCCTTGCTGGTGCTGGGCTTGGTGCTGCTGCTCGGCGTGGCGACAGGCGTCTTCTGGGACGACCTGATGAAGACCTCGCTCGATCCCAAGACGCCGTTCCAGACCTATCGTCCGCCCGCCGCGCCGGACTACGCCCGCGCCGACTCCTGGTGGCTGCTGCCACAGCACCCCGAGGCGCCGAGCGCGGGCGACCCGCCGGCCGATGTCTTCTTCATCTCGCCCACGGTGTTCGACGGCGGCCACGAATGGAACGCGCCGATCCACGACGCCAAGTCCGAGCGGGTGTTCCGGCGGGTGATGGCGCCCAACTACGCCGGGCCCTTCGTCGAGGTCGGCCGGGTCTTCGCGCCACGCTACCGCCAGGCCAGCCTCTACAGCCTGATGACGCTGCGCGAAGACGCCCGCGCCGCGCGGGCCTTCGGATACGGTGACGTGGAGCGCGCCTTCCGCGCCTATCTCGACCGCTACAACCAGGGCCGGCCGATTGTGCTCGTGGCGGTGGAGCAGGGCGGGGTGCTGGCCGAGCGGCTGCTGGACCAGGTGGTGGCGCGCGATCCGGCGATCCGCAGGCGCCTGGCCGTGGCCTATCTGATCGAGACCGCGGCGCCAGCCGACTATCCGCCGATCCCGCCCTGCCGTCGCCGGGGCGAACCCGGCTGCCTGGTCGCCTGGATCAGCGTGCCCGAGGGCCAGTATCAGCGCGCCGGCATCCTTTTGGACCGGGCGCTGGTCTGGGGGGCTGAGGGCGAGCTGGTCAACCTGGCGCACCGCCCGGCGCTCTGCACCAACCCGCTGCTGGGCACGCTCACCGACGCCCCGGCCCCGGCCAGGCTCAACCTCGGCGCGGCGAACGCCACCGGCCTGGAATGGGGCGCACGGCCCGGCTTCCTGGCGCGTCAGGTCTCGGCCCAGTGCCAGGGCGGCGTGCTCTACGTCAGCCGGCCCAAATCGGCGTCCCTGCAGCCTTCGGGCTCCTGGGCCGACCGGCGAAGAGTCCCGGGCTTCAACCTCTTCTACGCGGATCTCGAGGCCGACGCCGAGCAGCGCGTGGCGGCGCTGCAGGAGGCGCAGAGGGCGGGACGCTGAGGCCATGCCCACCTTCTTCACCAGCGACACCCATTTCGGCGATCACCGCACGATCAACCTCTACAAACGCCCGTTCGCCTCGGTGGCGGAGATGGACGTCGAACTGGTGCGGCGCTGGAACGCCGTGGTGAGCCCGGGCGACGAGATATGGCATCTCGGCGACTTCGCCCGCACGGCGGCCAGGGCGCGGGAGATCCTGCCGCAGCTCCACGGCGAGAAGCACCTGATCGTCGGCAACAATGATATCGACCCGGCGGTCGAACACGGCTGGGCCAGCGTCGGCGCCTACGCCGAGATCGAGCGCGACGGGCGCTTCCTGGTGCTCTGCCACTACCCGTTCCGCAGCTGGAACCGGCAGTACAAGGGCGCGCTGAATCTGCACGGCCATGCCCACGGGCGCCTCAAGAACCCCGAGCGGCGGCAATTCGACGTGGGCGTCGACGTGCGCGGGTTCCGGCCGGTGACGGTGCGGGAGTTGCTGGGACTGTCCCTCCCTTAATGGGGAGGGACAGCTCGGCGAAGCCGAGCAGGGTGGGGCAGTGGAGGCCAAGCTCTGAATCCGGTGGTTGGCTCGCAATTCCCCACCCTGGCCGCTTCGCGGCCTGTCCCTCCCCATTAGGGAAGGGACGTCACCCCGCGTCCCTGAGCGCCAGGCCTGCCTTCCAGTCGAACAGCTCCTGCAGCACGCGCAACGCCTTGCCCCGAGGCGACGCCAGCCCAGGGTCCCGCGCCACCACCAGGCGCGCGTCGTCGCCGGCGGCCGCGATCAGCTCGCGGTGGACGAACGGGTCGGCGAACACATAGTCGGGCAGGCCCGACTGGCGCAGGCCCAGCGCGTCGCCGCCGCCGCGCAGCTCCAGGTCCGTTTCGGCGATCTGAAACCCGTCGTCGGTGCGCCGCAGGATATCGAGGCGCTTGCGGGCGATCTCCGAGAGCGGCGGGTCGTAGAGCAGGATGCAGGCGCTCTCGCGGCGCCCGCGGCCCACCCGCCCGCGCAGCTGGTGCAGCTGGGCCAGGCCGAAGCGCTCGGCCTGCTCGATGACCATGATGGTGGCGTTGGGCACGTTGACGCCCACCTCGACGACCGTGGTGGCCACCAGCACCGAGAGCCGGCCCTCGGCGAAGTCGGCCATCACCGCGTCCTTGGCGGCGGGCGCCATCTTGCCGTGCACCAGGCCGACGTTGGCGCCGAGCCGCGCCTTCAGCTCGGCCGCGCGGGTCTCGGCGGCGGCGAGGTCGACCAGCTCGGATTCGGCCACCAGCGGGCAGATCCAGAAGGCCTGGGCCCCGCCGGCCGTCGCCTCGCGCAGCCGCGCCTCGACCTCCGCCAGCCGGCCCATGGGCGAGGCGCGGGTTACCACCGGGGTGCGGCCCGGCGGCTTCTCGTCGATGCGCGAGACGTCCAGGTCGCCATAGAGGGTGAGCTCCAGGGTGCGGGGAATCGGCGTGGCCGACATGGTGATCACGTGCACCGCCGCGCCCTTGTCCAGCAGCCGCTGCCGCTCGGCCACACCGAAGCGGTGCTGCTCGTCGATCACCGCCAGCTCGAGGCGCTGGAAGACGACGTCATCCTGAAATAGCGCGTGGGTGCCGACCGCCACCTGCGACGCGCCGGACGCCAGGCCGGCAAGCTTCTCGCGCCGCACCGCGCCCTTGTCGCGGCCGGTGAGCAGGACCGTCTCGACGCCGTGGCGGGAGAGGGGGCCGGCGATGGTCTCGAAGTGCTGGCGCGCCAGGATCTCTGTGGGCGCCATGAAGGCGGTCTGGCCGCCCGCCGCGGCCACGTCGGCCATGGCGCACATGGCCACCACGGTTTTTCCGGAACCCACGTCTCCTTGAATGAGCCGGCTCATCCGCTCGCCGGCGGCGAAGTCGGCGCGGATCTCGGCCAGGGCGCGGGCTTGCGCGCCGGTGAATGCGAAGGGCATGTCGGCGCGCACGCGATCGGCGAGGTTGCTGGGCGGGATCGTCGGGGCTGGCAGGCGCCGCCGCTCGGCTTTGCGCTGGGCCATGGCCAGCTGCTGGGCGAGCAGCTCGTCGTAGGCGAGCCGGCGGATATGCGGCGACTGGGGCATCAGGTCGGCCTCGCCCCACGGCTCGTGCAGGCGCGCCAGCGCCTCGCGCCAGGCCGGGAACCCTTCGCGCGCCAGGAACGCCGGGTCCTGCCACTCGGGCAGCTCCGGCGCGCGCTCCAGCGCTTCGACGACGAAGCGCCGCACCGTGCGCGGCGGCAGGCCGGCCGTCGCCGGATAGACCGGCTCGGTCTCGGGGATCTCGGCGGCCTTGTCGAGGGCGACGATGTAGTCCGGATGGACCATCTGCCAGCCGTAGCCCTGGTCCTCAACCTTGCCGGAAACGATGCGGCGGGAATTCACCGGATGGCGCTGGGCGAGCTGGGCGCCGAAGCCGCCGAAGAACACCAGGTTCATGAAGCCGGTCTCGTCGAACACCCGCACGCGCCAGGGCTGCTGGGGGCCGCGCGGCTTCTGATGGCTCTCGACCGTCACATGGAAGGTCATCACCGCGCCCTCGACGGCGCCGGCGATCTGGCCGGGGGTGCGCTGGACCAGGGAATGCGGCTTCAGGAACAGCACGTCGCGGACGATCGGGCCGGCGAGCTTGCCGAGGAGCGGCGCGATGCGCGGCCCCACGCCCTTCAGCGTGGCGATGGGCGCAAACAGGGGGAACAGAATCTCCGGCCGCATCTTTGCAGCATACCCCGACTTTCCCGCATGCCCCGCACTGGCGCAGACGCTGCACGCGCTCTATATGGCCACCCTCTCATGAGCATCGACGACGCACGGCTGAAAAAGCTGAAGTTCCGCGCCTGGCGGCGGGGCTTTCGGGAAGCGGACCTCATCCTGGGGCCGTTCGCGGACCGCTATGTCGCGGCGTTCTCGCCGGACGAGCTGGACGCCTTCGAACGGCTGCTGGAGGTCCCAGACCAGGATCTCTATGCCTGGATCACCGACCGGCTGCCGACGCCGCCTGAATGGGATGGCGAACTGATGCGGAAGATCAAGGACTTCCGCTATGAAGTTCACACAGCGCGGGGAGACGGCTGTGGCGGCTGACGGATCGCGGGCCGCCAATCCGGCGCAGCTGCGGCGGGTCGCCGAGGACCCGGGCCGGCTCGACCTCGTGGGCGCGCCGGAGGGCTTTGACGCGTTGGTCATGGCCGACGTGGTCAAGGCGCGCAAAGGACTCTCGTTGTTCGTGGCGCGCGACGCCGCCCGCATGTCCGCCTTCGTCCAGGCTTTCCGTTTCTTCGCTTCCAACGTCGAGGTGCTGACCTTTCCGGCCTGGGACTGCCTGCCCTACGACCGCATCGGCCCCTCGGCGGGCGCGGCGGCGCAGCGCATGGCGACGCTGTCGATCCTCGCGGAGACCGTCGAGGAGAATAAGCCCCGGCTGCTGGTCACCACAGTCCCGGCGCTGATTCAGCGCGTGCCGCCGATCAAGGCGGTGAAGCGCGCCAGCTTCCAGGCCAGGCCCGGCGCCACGGTCGAGATCGCCGACCTGGAAGCCTATTTCGCCGTCAATGGCTACCAGCGCGCGTCCACCGTCTCGGAACGCGGCGAGTTCGCCATCCGCGGCGGGGTGATCGACGTCTTCCCGCCGACGGCGGACGAGCCGGTGCGCCTCGACCTGTTCGGCGACACCCTGGAATCCATCCGCGCCTTCGACCCCGAGACCCAGCGCTCGACCAAGCAGCTCAAGGAGGTGAGCCTGCTGCCGGTCAGCGAGGCGCTGCTCGACAAGGACAGCATCTCGCGTTTCCGCACCGGCTACCTCGAGGCCTTCGGCGCGCCGGGCGACGATCCACTCTACGCCAGCGTCTCGGAAGGCGGCCGCCGGGCCGGCATGGAGCATTGGCTGCCGCTGTTCTATCCCGAGCTGGCGAGCCTGCTCGACTACCTGCCGAAGAATGCGCTGATCGCCCTGGACCACCTGAGCCGGGAGTCGCGCGACGAGCGGCTGGCGATGATCCGCGACGCCCATGACGCGCGCATCCAGGCCGACCGCAAGCTGCACTACCATCCGCTGGAGCCCACCCGCCTGTACCTCGACGAGGAGGAATGGGCGAAGGCCCTGGCCCGCCGGCCCGTCCGCCGCTTCTCCGCCTTCCAGGAGGCTGAGGGCGAGGTGGCCATCGACATGGGCGCGCGACAGGGCCGCAACTTCTCCGGCGAGCGCAAGCTCGACAGCGTCAACCTGTTCGAGGCCACCGCCGACCACGCCCGCAGGCTGTCGAGCGAGGGCAAGCGTGTGCTGTTCGCCTCCTGGTCGGAGGGCTCGTCGGACCGCCTGGGCTCGATGCTGGCCGACCACGGGCTGACGAAGGCGCCGTTCGCGCCCTACTGGGACGCGGCCAAGGCGGCCGATCCGAAGACGCCGCAGCGGGTCGTGCTGCCGCTGGAGGCCGGCTTCGAGACGGACAATCTCGCGGTCATCTCCGAGACCGACATCCTGGGCGACCGCCTGGCCCGGCCCAAGCGGCACAGGCGCGCGGCCAACTTCCTGGCCGAGGCCTCTTCGCTCACGCCCGGCGACCTGGTCGTCCATATCGACCACGGCATCGGCCGCTACGACGGCCTCAAGACCCTCGACGTCCAGGGCGCGCCGCACGACACCCTGGAGATCCAGTACGGGGGAGAGGCCAAGCTCTACCTGCCGGTGGAGAACATCGACCTGCTCACCCGCTACGGAGCCGATTCCGAGGGCGTGCAGCTCGACCGGCTGGGCGGGGCGGCCTGGCAGGCGCGCAAGGCGCGCGCCAAGGAGCGGCTGCGCGAGATGGCCGACGGCCTGATCCGCATCGCCGCCGAGCGCGCGATGAAGCGGACCGACGAGGTCGAGCCGCCGCACGGCGTCTTCGACGAGTTCTGCGCCCGCTTCCCTTACGAGGAGACCGACGACCAGCTGGCCGCCATCGGGGACGTGCTGGAGGACCTTTCCGCCGGCAAGCCGATGGACCGGCTGATCTGCGGCGACGTCGGGTTCGGCAAGACCGAGGTGGCGTTGCGCGCGGCCTTCGTCGTGGCGATGAGCGGCCAGCAGGTGGCGGTGGTCGCGCCCACGACCCTGCTTGCCCGCCAGCACTACAAGACCTTCACCGAGCGGTTCGAGGGCTGGCCGGTTCGCATCCGCCGGCTCTCGCGCCTGGTTTCCGCCAAGGAGGCCGCCGAGACCCGCGAGGCGCTGAAGAACGGCGAGGTCGAGATCGTCGTCGGCACCCACGCCA
>CBJNAS010000160.1:0-7125 GCA_966434565.1 uncultured Phenylobacterium sp. | reverse complement strand
GGGGCGCCCGCCGCGACGAACTCGATTTCCATCCCTCTCCCTCACGCCCTGCCGGTGTTGTGCCGCGCGGCGACGCATGGTTTAGAACACGCCCGCGGCCGCGGCGCGGCAAAATCCCCGGGTGAGCCGTATAAATTAGTCATGCGCCTGATCGACCGCTACCTGCTCCGCCAGATGCTGGGGCCGACCCTGCTCGCCACCGGCGCGCTCACCGCCGTGGCGCTGCTCAGCCAGAGCCTGGCCGGGCTCGACCTGATCGTGAACCAACGGCAGAGCGCCGTGGTGTTCCTCAAGGTCACCCTGCTCTACATGCCGCAGCTGATGAACATGATCCTGCCGATCGCGGTTTTCGTGGCCGCGCTGGTGGCGTTCAACCGGCTGCACACCGAGCAGGAGATCGTCGTCTGCTTCGCCGGCGGCATGAGCCGCTGGCGGGTGATCGCGCCGGCCATGCGGCTGGCCTGCACGGTCGCCTTTGTCGCCCTGATGCTCAACCTCTTCGTCCAGCCGGCGGCGTTCCGCGCGCTGCGCCAGGAGCTGTTTCAGGTGCGCACGGATCTCGCCTCGACCCTGGTCCAGGAAGGCGAGTTCACCGAGCCTTCGCCGGGCCTCACGGTCTATACGCAATCCGTTGATGGACAAGGGAATATGCACAATCTCTTCATCCATCAGACGAAGCCGGACGGCCAGGCCACCACCTACACCGCCGAGGACGGCCGCATGGCCAAGCGGTTCGGCCAGCCGGTGCTGATCATGCGCGACGGCTCGACCCAGGAGTTCTCCCAGAAGGGGGTGCTGAACTTCGCCACCTGGGACGAGTACGTCTTCGACCTCTCGGCGCTGTCCGACACCTCCGAGCTGGTGCACTACAAGGCCTCTGACCGCTATCCGCACGAGCTCTTCTTCCCCGACATGACCCAGGGCTGGGAGCAGAAGAACCACAAGCGGCTGCTGGCCGAGGGCAATGCGCGCATCGCCACCCCGCTCTACAACATCGTCTTCATGGCCATGGCGCTCGCCGCCATCATCGGCGGCGGCTTCTCGCGCCTGGGCTATGGCCGCCGGATCGCCATGATGTCGGGGCTGGCCGCCTTGACCCGCATCATCGGCTTCGTGGTCCAGGCGGCCAGCGAAGGCAGCGTCTGGGCGAACGTCCTGCAGTACGCGGTGCCGCTGGTGGCGCTGGGCTTCGCGCTGCGCAGCATCTTCACCCAGCGGATGGGCCAGGCCGCGAGGCGTCGCCCGCCGCTGCGGCTGGGCGGCGCTCCGGTGAGCGGAACGCCGGCATGAGGCTCTCCGGCCGTCTCGAGCGCTACGTCCTGGCGCGCACCATGAGCGGGGTGGGCTCGGCGCTGGCGGTGATCACCGCGGTGATCGTGCTGGTGCAGTTCGTCGACCTGTCGCGCCAGCTGGGCGTGCGCGCCGACGTGGGCCCCGGCCAGCTGTTCTGGCTGACGCTGCTGCGCGCGCCGTCGCTGATCCAGATCCTGCTGCCCTTCGTCTTCCTGTTCGGGGTGATCGCCGCCTACGTCGGCCTCAACCGCAAGAGCGAGCTGGTGGCCATGCGCGCCGCGGGCGTCTCGGCCTGGCGCTTCATCCTGCCGGCGGGGCTGGCGGCCTTCGTGGCGGGCGTGCTGACCGTCGTGGCGCTCAATCCGCTGGCGGCGGCGCTCAACGGCCGCTTCGAGCTGGAGCGCGCGCGGATGATGGAGAGCTACCTGCCCGGCGCGCCCAAGGACGTCTGGCTGCGCCAGGGCGACGACACCAACCAGATCGTCATCCACGCCCATGCGCGAGACCTGGTCGACGGGGTGGTGCGGCTGCGCGGCGTCTCGCTGTTCGTCTACCAGAAGGATCACGACGGCCGGCCTGAGTTCAAGCGCCGCCTGGAAGCCGGCGAGGCCCGGCTGATGCCCGGATTCTGGCAGCTCAGCGACGTGCGCGAAGCGACCGCCGGCGAGAACTCCGTGCACTCCGACAGCATGTCGATTCGCTCCAGCCTGGACGCGGAATCGGCGATGGAGCGGTTCGCCTCGCCGGACGCCATCGCCTTCTGGCGCCTGCCGGCGGCGATCCGGCTGACCGAACAGGCGGGCTTCTCGGCCTCGGGCTACCGGCTGCGCTTCCAACAGCTGCTGGCCACGCCGATCCTGTTCGCCGCCATGGCGGTGCTGGCCGCCGCATTCTCCCTGCGCCTGGCGAGGCTGGGCGGGCTCGCGGGCCTCGCCGGGGCGGGCGTGGCCTTGGGCTTCGTGGTCTTCTTCTTCAACGAATTCGCCGGCGCTCTGGCCAAGGGCGACATCATTCCGCTGTACGCCGCGGCCTGGGCCCCGCCAGTGGTGGCGCTGCTGTCAGGCCTCACACTGCTCTGCTACACCGAAGACGGTTGAATCGTTCGCGGGCGCGTCTATGCATCCGCAAACGGCGCTGTGGCGCGGCTCGGGCGCCAGAGGGGAACAAGAACCAAGATGAGTCCGGGTCGGCGTACGCCTTCCGCTGCCAAACGCGCCATGCTCGCCGGCGCGGCCGTCGCCATGCTCCTCCATGCGCCGGCCCTGGCGCAGCGCGTCCAGCCGCTGGCGGGGACGCGCCAGAGCGCGCCTGCGAGCCCCGACGGGCTCGCGCCCGACGAGCTGTACCTGGAAGCCGACCGGCTCACTCGCGACGACAAGATCAAGCGCACCACCGCCGAGGGCAACGTCGAGCTGCGCTATCAGGGCCGCACCCTGCGCGCCGACCGGGTCGTCTATGACGAGGGCCAGCAGGGCCGCGAGGGCGTCATCCACGCCTTCGGCCACATCACCGTCATCAATTCCGACGGCACCTACCAGTTCGCCGACCAGATGACGCTGGACGACAAGATGAGCGCGGGCGTGGCCCAGGGCTTCTCCGCCCGCCTGCAGCAGAACGCCAAGATGGCCTCGGCGACCCTGGTGCGGCGCTCCGAGGAGCTGCAGGAGCTCGACCGGGCGATCTACACCCCCTGCGCGATCTGCACCGCCAGCGGCGCGCCCAAGCGGCCGTCCTGGTCGATCACGGCCGACCGGGTGGTGCAGGACAAGAAGCGGCGGCTGATCTTCTACCGCAACGCCAAGATCCGGATCCTGAACGTCCCGCTGCTGTGGTTCCCGGTGTTCTGGCACGCCGACCCGTCCGCCGACCGGGTCTCCGGCCTGCTCGCGCCCCGGCTGGGGGCTTCGGAGCGGCGCGGATTCTCCTACGAGCAGCCCTATCTGTGGACGGCGACGCCCTCGATGGACGTCATCGTCAGCCCGCAGATCAACACCAAGGTGAACCCGTTCCTCAACGGCGAGATCCGCAAGCGCTTCTACTCCGGCGAGGTCGACGTCCGCTTCGGCTACACCTATGAGCGCGACATCAACGGCTCGGGCGAGAAGTTCGGCGATCGCACAAACCGCAGCTACATCCTCGGCCGCGGCGCCTTCCGCCCGGCGGATGACTGGCTGCTCGGCTTCACCGCCGAGCGCGCCTCGGACTGGCTGATCTTCGACAAGTACGACGTGGGCAACGTCTTCCAGAGCCGCGGCCCGTTCGTCGCCGACGACCGGCGGCTGATCTCCCAGGTCTACGCCATCCGCCAGGACCGCACCTCCTACTTCTCGATCGCGGCCATGGACGTCCAGGGACTGCGCGCCAGCCTGACCAATTCCGCGATCCAGGAGAACAACCGGGTCTTCCCCGCCATCGCGCCGCTGATCGAGGAGCATTACGATCCCGGCGTCGGCGTGCTGGGGGGACGCCTGCGCCTGAGCGGCAGCGCGGTGGCGCTGACCCGCAGCCAGTCGCCGGACAACCCCGCCCTGCCCGGCATCGACAGCCGCCGCGCAACCGCCCAGGCAGACTGGCGGGCCAGCCTGATCGCGCCGATCGGCCTTCGCGTCGATCCGTTCGTCCAGGTCCGCGCCGACGGCTACAGCCTGAGCGACGTGCCGACCGGGGTCGGGCGCAACGTCACCTCGGCCAGCCTGGGCCGGGGCCTCGCCACCGCCGGGGCCGACATCTCCTATCCGCTCTACCGCCGCTGGCGCGACGCCACCGTCGTGCTGGAGCCGCTGGCCGAGGTCGCCGCCTCCCCGCGCGCCCGCCAGGTCGTCATCGGCCATGATCCCAGCGGCCAGCCGATCTACCTGGCCGAGGACAGCGCCTCATTCGAATTCGACGAGACCAACCTGTTCCAGGCGAACAAATTCCCGGGCTACGACCTCTACCAGGACGGCGCACGGATCAGCGTCGGAGGCCGCGGCTCGGTGCTGTGGGACGACGGGCGCACCGCCAGCCTGCTGGTCGGACGGATGTTCCAGGCCCGGACCAGCCGCGTGTTCCCCGCCGGCACGGGCCTGCACGGACACGGCTCGGACTGGATCGTCGCCGGCGAGGCTCAGCCGATTCGCAGCCTCAGCTTCTTCGCCCGCGCCCGGCTCGACGCCGACACCTTCGCGATCCACCGCCTCGAGGCCGGCGCCAACCTCCAGACCCGGTGGGCCAGCGGCTACGTCCGCTATTTCGACCAGGACGCCGAAGCGACGGGTCTCGGGATCAGCAGCTCGGGCGTGGTGACCTCCACGACGGCGGGCCAGCGGCAGCGCAACATGGACGTCGGCGGCGAACTGCGGCTGCTGAAGAACTGGGGCCTGACGCTCTACGGCAACCGGGACTTCGTGCAGAACGCCTGGGTCCGGCGCGACTTCGGCGTCTTCTATCACGACGACTGCATCCGCGTGGACGTGATCTACCGGCGCGAGGATGTGGTCATCGGCCGCCTCGGCCCGAGCAACCAGATCGCGCTACGCCTCACGCTGGCCACATTGGGCGGACCCATTAATGTCAGGTAAGACGCGGCTTATGCCGTCCTTCGAAGGAATGTCGTTGTCCATGATGCACGCCGGTAACGTCCGCGCCCACTGGGCCCGCGGCGCGGCGTCGGCCGCCCTGATCGCGGCCGCAGCCCTCTCCTCTGCCGTGCAGGCCGCCCCCCATCGCTCCGCCAAGCCAGCGCCCCCCGCCGCCGCGACGCCCGCAGCCCCAGCCGCCACGCAGCAGGCCACGGCGGAGGCCCCGCGCCCGCTCTCGGAATCGGTGGCCGCGGTGGTCAACGACGAGATCATCTCGACCTACGACCTGGCGCAGCGCATGCGCCTGCTGATCGCCACCTCGGGCGTGCAGCCCAATGACCAGACCTTGCCCCAGTTCCAGCGCGAGGCGCTGATCTCGCTGGTCGACGAGCACCTGCAGCTGCACGAGCTGAGGCGCGTCGAAAAGGACCAGAAGATGTCGATCATCGCCACCGACTCGGACGTGCGCGAGGAGATCGCCGGCATGGCCCGCGAGAACAACATGAGCGCCGACGCCTTCCTCGCCGCGCTCAAGAGCCAGGGCATCAATCCGGAAACCCTGTTCCAGGAGGTCCGCGCCCAGGTCAGCTGGCAGCGCTGGATCCAGGGCCGCTACGGCACGCGGCTGCGCATCGGCGAGGACCAGATCAAGGCTACGCAGTCGAGGCTGGCCGCGGCCGCCTCCAAGCCCCAGTTCCAGGTGAGCGAGGTGCTGATCGACGCCAGCCGCGTCGGCGGCATGCAGGCGGCCATGCAGGGCGCCCAGCAGCTGATCTCGCAGCTGCAGCAGGGCGCGCCCTTCCCCGCCGTCGCCCGGCAGTTCTCGGCGGCGGCGACCGCCGCCTCCGGCGGCGACGCCGGCTGGGTGAGCCCGGGCGAGATGCCGCCGGAGGTCGACGCGGCGCTAGAGCAGATGCGCCCGGGCCAGCTTTCGGCGCCGATCCCGGTGAAGGACGGCGTCTACATCGTCTACCTGCGCGACAAGCGCGCCGGCGCGGGGGCCACCCTGGTCGACCTGAAGCAGGCGGCGGTGTCGCTGCCGGCCACGGCCTCCCAGGCCGACGTCGACGCCGCGCGCGCCAAGCTGCTCGCCGTAAAGGCGGCGGCGAAGGGCTGCGCCGACCTGGAGCAGACCGCTAGCAAGACGCCTGGCGTCGTCGCCGGCGACCTCGGCGAGGCGGAGATCGCGGACCTGGCGCCGGAGTTCAAGGATGCGGCCCAGACCCTGGCGCCCGGCCAGATTTCCGACCCCATCCGGACCAAGGTCGGCCTGCATCTGGTGGCCGTCTGCGGCAAGGGGGCTTCTGGCGGCGCGCAGCTGACCCATGACGACATCGAAAACCGGCTCTATGGCCAGCAGCTGGCGATGATCTCGCGCCGCTACATGCGCGACCTGCGCAACTCGGCCACCATCGAGACGCGGTGAGCGCCCGCCCGCTCGCCCTGACGCTCGGGGATCCGGCCGGCGTCGGCCCGGAGATCGTCGCCAAGGCCTGGCGGGCGTTGCGCGGCGAGCGGCCGAGCTTCTTCGCGGTCGGTGATTTCGAGGCGCTCGCCGGCGCATCGCCGGGCGGCGGCGTCGACCTGGCCCGGATCGCCACGCCGGCCGAAGCCGACCGGGTCTTCCCGCACGCCCTGCCGGTTCTCGACCTGCCGCTCGGCGCGGCCGTGACGCCCGGACAGCCCACCGCGGCGGCCGCGCCGGCGATCGTCGGCTGGATCGAGACGGCGACGGCGCTCGCCCTGCGGGGTGAGGCGGCGGCCGTCGTCACCGCGCCGATCGCCAAGGCGCCGCTCTATGAAGCGGGGTTCAAATTCCCGGGCCACACCGAGCTCCTGGGCGAGCTCACCGCCGCCGCGCCCCTTGAAGGCGCCCGCGGGCCGATCATGATGCTGACCGCCCGCGATCTGCGGGTGACGCTGGTCACGGTGCATGCGCCGCTCGCGCGCGTGCCGGGGCTGATCAGCCGCGACGCCATTGTCCACGCCGGCCTGGTCACCGCCCAGGCGCTGCGCCGCGATTTCGGCGTGGCCGCGCCGCGTATTGCGGTCGCCGGCCTCAACCCGCACGCCGGCGAAGGCGGCGGCCTGGGTCGCGAGGAGCTCGAGATCGTCGCGCCCGCTGTTCACGCCCTCCGGGACCAGGGCGTCGACGCCACCGGCCCCTACCCGGCCGACACCCTGTTTCAGCAGGAGATGCGCGCCCGTTACGACGCCGCGCTCTGCCTCTATCACGACCAGGCGCTGATCCCGGTGAAGATGCTGGACTTCT